>NZ_JBNHGL010000213.1:0-4934 GCF_059091245.1 Arthrobacter sp. Y3225116 | reverse complement strand
TCGGGCGGGGACCCGACGGCCGGCGTGCCGTCCTTCGACCCGGCCGAGCAGCCCGTCAAGGTGGTCAACGCCTCCGGTGCGGCCGGACGCGACGAGGAACTCTCCGAACAGCTGCAGGCGCTGGGTTACCTGTTGGCGGCCCCGGCCGAAGCCGGATCCGAACGCACCACCACGCAGCTGTACTATTCGGCCGGCTTCGAACACGTGGCCCTCGCCCTCGCGGAAGAGCTGAACGTCCCCCGGGCCAACGTGCTCGCCTCCGGCGACCACTACGGCGTCGCCCTGTCGGTCGGCCGGGACTTCGCCAGCGGCACGCAGCTGGCCGAGACCGGCGGCGTGGCCGGCGGCTTCAAGGGCCAGACCGCCGACCAGGTCACCTGCCAGCAGCCCGGCGCCTTCTAGCAGCCGCTACCAGATCCGGACCCGCTCGTCCGGGGCGAGCCACAGCCCGTCGCCCGGAGCGGTGCCGAACGCTTCGTGGAACGCGTCCAAGTTGCGCACCACTTGGTTGCAGCGGAACTCGTTCGGGGCGTGCGGGTCGATCGCCAGCCGGCGTGCCGCCTCCTCGGAACGGATCTTCTGGCGCCAGCATTCGGCCCAGGAGTAGAAGAACCGCTGGCTGCCGCTCAGCCCGTCGATCACCGGGGCTTCCCGGCCCGCCAGGCTCAGCCGGTACGCGCGGTAGGCGATGGCCAGCCCGCCGAGGTCGCCGATGTTCTCGCCCAGGGTGAGTTCGCCGTTGACGGTATTGTCGGGAGCCTCCGCCGGACTGAGCGCCGCGTATTGGGCCACCAGCTGGCCGGTAAGCCGCTCGAAGGCGGCCCGGTCTTCGTCGGACCACCAGTTCCGCAGCGCTCCGGTGCCGTCGTACTGCGAGCCCTTGTCGTCGAAGCCGTGGCCGATCTCGTGGCCGATGACCGCGCCGATGGCGCCGTAGTTGGCCGCGGCATCGGCGTCGGCGTCGAAGAAGGGCGGCTGCAGGATCGCTGCGGGGAAGACGATCTCGTTCATGGTGGGCATGTAGTAGGCGTTCACGGTCTGCGGCGTCATGTGCCACTCGGCCTCGTCGATGGGCTTGCCCAGCTTGGCCAGGTTGCGGCGGACCTCGAACTCGTTGGAGGCGAGGACGTTGGACCAGACATCGTCCCCGGGCACGAAGGCGGAGTAGTCGATCCACTTCTCCGGGTAGCCGATCTTGGTGCGGAAGGCCGCCAGCTTCTCCAGCGCTTTCCCGATCGTTGCGCTGCTGAGCCACGGCAGGGCGGAGATGCTCTCCCGGTAGGCGGCCAGCAGGTTGGCCACCAGTTCTTCCATCCGTTCCTTGTGCGCCGGCGGGAAATGCCGTGCCACGTATTCCTGCCCGATGGCTTCCCCGAGGGCGCCTTCCACCAGGGACACGCCGCGCTTCCACCGCTCCTTGAGTTCCGGGGTGCCGCTGAGGGTGCGGCCGTAGAAGCCGAAGTGCGTCTGGACCGCTTCGTCGTGAAGATAGGGCGCCGCCGTCGTCAGCACGTGGAGCCGCAGCCAGGCCTGCCAGGTTTCCAGCGGCTCGCTCTCCAGCAGGGCGTCGAGCGTGCCGAGGAACCCGGGCTGGCAGACCACCATCTCGGCCGCGCCGCCCGCTTCCGGGCCCAGCGCCGCCAGCCAGCCCGGCATCCAGTCCGCCATGGCGGCCACCTGCCCGGCGGTGCGCAGATTGTAGGTCTGCTGCGGGTCGCGGCAGGAGACCTTGTCCAGGTGGCCGGCCGCCAGCTTGTGCTCCAGGTCCAGTGCCGCGTCCGCCTGCACCGGGTCGAAGCCGGCCAGCTGCAGCATCTTCCGGGCGTAGTCCCGGTAGGCCTCGCGGATGGGGCCGAAGTCGTCCTCGCGGTAGTACGCCTCGTCCGGCAGGCCCAGTCCCGCCTGGTACAGGTAAATCAGGTAGCGGGTGGGGTCGCCGGCGTCGTTGTTGACGAAGAACGCGAGCGGATACGCGGCGCCGCTGCGGCTGAAGGCCCCGATGACCTCGCGCAGCCCGTCCCGGTCGGAAATTTTCGCGATCGCGGCGAACTGCTCCGCCAGTGGCGAGAAGCCCTTGGCCTCGGCCGTGTCGGTATCCATGAAGCCGGCGTAGAGGACGCCGATCTTTCCCGACGGGCTGGCGGGATCCGGGTGCGCGGCGGCGTCTTCGATGATGGCCCGCACGGATTCTTCGGAGGCGTCGCGCAGGGCGGTGAAGGAGCCTTCCAGTGCGCGGTCGTCGGGGATGGCGGTCTCCGCCAGCCACTTCCCGTTCACGTGCCGGAAGAGGTCGTCCTGCGGGCGGACGGCTGGGTCGACGTTGGACAACACGATGCCGGAGCGGCTCATGTGCGCCTCATTTCTTTGTTGCTTTCATCTTTTCCCTCACATCCTACGCACCGTGCTAGTGTGAAATTGTGCGCGCAGGAATGCTCCTTCTTAGCTGCCGCGGCGAGGCCACGCGAACTTCTGTTTGACAGGCCGAACCCTCGCTGCGGAGTTTGTGTTGCCCGGCCAAAATTTTTCGATTAGCTCACATGAGAAAAGGCCACACACCAAAATGCGAAACGCACAAAAGTCCTCCGGAATGCCCATCCATAAGTACATTCCCTTCCAGGACCAGATCGCCGTAGAACTGCCCGACCGCACCTGGCCGGACAAAGTGATGACGAAGGCCCCGCGCTGGTGCGCGGTGGACCTGCGCGACGGGAACCAGGCGCTGATCGATCCGATGAGCCCCGAACGCAAGCACAAGATGTTCGACCTGCTGGTCAAGATGGGCTACAAGGAGATCGAAGTCGGTTTCCCGTCCGCGTCGCAGACCGACTTCGACTTTGTCCGCCAGCTGATTGAAGGCGACCGGATCCCCGATGATGTGACGATCCAGGTCCTCACGCAGTCCCGCGAGCACCTGATCGAGCGCACCTACGAGTCCATCGCCGGTGCCGGCCGCGCCATCGTGCACCTGTACAACTCCACCTCCGTGCTGCAGCGGCGGGTGGTGTTCCGGGAAGACCAGGACGGCATCGTGGATATCGCCTTGCAGGGCGCCCGGCTGTGCCGGAAGTACGAAGAGGGCCTGAAGGGCACTGAGATCACCTACGAATACTCGCCCGAGTCCTACACCGGCACGGAGCTGGAATTCGCCGCCCGCATCTGCAACGCCGTCACCGACGTCTTCGAAATCTCCGCGGACCGGAACGTCATCCTGAACCTGCCGGCCACGGTGGAGATGGCTACCCCGAATGTCTACGCCGATTCCATCGAGTGGATGTCGCGGAACCTGAACAACCGCGAGAACGTGATCCTCTCGCTGCACCCGCACAACGACCGCGGCACCGGTGTGGCAGCGGCGGAACTGGGCTACCTGGCCGGCGCCGACCGGATCGAGGGCTGCCTGTTCGGCAACGGCGAGCGGACCGGCAACGTGGACCTGGTGACGCTGGGGCTGAACCTGTTCAGCCAGGGCATCGACCCGATGATCGATTTCTCCAACATCGACGACGTGCGCCGCACCGTCGAATACTGCAACCAGCTGCCGGTGCCCGAACGCTCCCCGTACGGCGGCGACCTGGTGTTCACGGCGTTCTCCGGCTCCCACCAGGACGCCATCAAGAAGGGCTTCGAGGCCATGGAGGCTGACGCGGCCGGCCAGGGCAAGACGGTGGACGACCTGGTCTGGGCAGTGCCCTACCTGCCGGTCGATCCGAAGGACCTGGGCCGCAGCTATGAGGCAGTGATCCGGGTGAACTCGCAGTCCGGCAAGGGCGGCGTGGCCTACCTGCTCAAGCACGAGCACAACCTGGACCTGCCGCGCCGCGCCCAGATCGAGTTCTCGGGCGTCATCCAGCGCCGCACGGACACCGTGGGCGGCGAGGTCAGCCCGGCGCAGCTGTGGGAGACCTTCACCGACGAGTACCTGCCGACCCCGGACAACCGGTGGGGCCACTACACCCTGGGATCGGTCAAGACCGACAGCGCCGACGACGGTTCGTTCCAGCTGACCGCAACCATGGGCGTGGACGGCGTCCAGAGCCGCCGCACGGCCGAAGGCAACGGGCCGATCGCCGCGCTGCTGGAAATTTTCCGGCAGGACGGCGTGGACGTGCGGGTACTGGACTACACCGAGCACGCGCTCTCCGAGGGTGGCAACGCCCGGGCCGCCGCCTACGTCGAGTGCGCCGTGGGCGACCGGGTGCTGTGGGGCATCGGCATCGACACGAACACCACCATGGCCTCGCTGAAAGCCGTCGTGTCCGCGGTGAACCGCGCCATCCGCGACGAAGGCGCCAAGGCCGCCGGCTCGCTCTAGGAAACCGCCCAGCGGGCTTCCCTGCCGTGCCGCGGCGGGGAAGCCCGCTTAAGTGGGAGAATGAAACGGTGTCCAACAGATCCTTCGCCTCCCGCACGTACCGGGACCAGGGCGTCATCCTGCGGACCCACAAACTCGGCGAGGCCGACCGGATCATCACGCTGCTGACCAGGCAGCACGGCCAGATCCGGGCGGTTGCCAAAGGCGTGCGCCGCACCAGCAGCAAGTTCGGCGCGGTGCTGGAACCCTTCATGGTCGCGGACCTGCAGCTGGTCTCCGGCCGGAGCCTGGACATCGTCACGCAGGCCCAGATGGTCGGGCCGTACGGCCGGGACATCGCCGCCGACTACACCAAGTACACCTCCGCCGCCGCCATCTGCGAGACGGCGGAAAAACTCACCGACGTGGACGGCGAATCGGCAGGAGCGCAGTACGGGCTGGTCATCGGCGCGCTCTCGGCCCTCAGCCGCAGCGTGCACGCACCCGAGCTGATCCTGGATTCCTACCTGCTGCGGGCCCTTGCGACGGCGCAGAATGCCCTGTGTGTCACGCTGCTGGCAGCTCCACGGTGAACACGGTCCGGCCGGGTTCGGATTCCACGGTGGCATCTCCTCCGTGGGCG
>NZ_JBNHGL010000212.1:0-4938 GCF_059091245.1 Arthrobacter sp. Y3225116 | reverse complement strand
GAGTTCAGACGTGTGCTTTTCCGTTCTGCCGCGGGGCTGGCCTCCGTGCGGCCGGCCCGCGGCTATGACTTTGCCTTCGCCACCAAGGCCTTCGTCTCGCTGAGCTGCGGCACGCCCGTGGTCTACGCCGGCGTCGGCCCGCTGCGGCAGCTGGTCGCCGACCACGGGCTGGGCCAGAGCGTGGACTGGGACGCCGGCCAGGTGGCCGAGGCCCTGGCCGCGGCGCTGGAACGGACCCCGGACGACGCCGAGCGCGGCCGGCTGTCCGCGTGGGTCGAGCGGAACTACTCGCTGCGCTGCGTGGGCGCCCGCGCCGCCGAGGCCGTCGCGGACGCCGCGAAAGGCTCCCGGCCGCGCTGACGCCGGCCCCGTCGGGGCGTCGCGGTGCCGCGAGGATGCCTCCGGTGTCGGCTTCGGTCCGGGGCCCCGGCAGGGTCGAGGAAGCCTCCGGCGACGGCCTCGGTCAGGGCGTCAGCAGGGCCGCGAGGATGCCCCTGGTGACGGCCTCGTCCTCGGCCGAGCTGAGCGCCGCCGCGGCTCCGTGCGCGTTGGCCTTGTACTTGTCCACCTGTTCGGTGGTCAGCGACGCCAGCGCCCGGGCCAGCGACTCGGTGCTGAAGTCCTCGGTCACCACGCCCAGGTCGTAGGCCTTCATCAGCGCCGCGGTCTCCGGGGACGGGCTGAACACCAGGGCCAGCCGCGCCTGGACGAAATCGAAGAACTTGTTCGGCAACATGAACCGGTGGTTCATCGTCTGCGGCGGAAGGGAAAAGACCCCGACGTCGTAGGCATTGAGCGTGGCCGGCAGCTCTTCCGGCGGCACCGCGTCATGGAAGGTGATGCGTTCGTCGCCGTCGGCCAGGTCCTTGAGCTGCTGCCAGTACCGACCGCCGTCGCGCGCCTTGACCAGGTACAGATCCAGGGTGAAACGGTCATCCAGCAGCTTCACGGCGTCGATGGTGCCTTCCAGGTTGCGGCCGGGTATCGCGGCGCCGCTGTGGACCAGGCGGATCCTTCCCGGCAGCGGCGCCGACGGTTCCAGCTGCCGGAACGGCCCCGCGTTGCGGACCACCTCCACCGTGCAGCCGAACTGGTCGGCGTACATCCGCGCGATCGAGCCGTTGACGGCGGTGACCGCCGCGCTTTTGGGCAGGTACTTGGCGCAGACCCTGTGCATGTACGGCGCGACCAGCAGCCGCCAGGGCAGCACGTGGGAGCGTTCCTCCGGCGCCCACTCGTGCATGTCTCCCCACACCGGGGCCCCCTGCGCCACGGCGTGGGCCAGCGGCAGGGAGCGGGCCTCATTCGCCACGACCAGGTCGAAGCGGCGCCCCGCCACCAGTTCGCGGGCCTGCTTGATGGCGGGAGCGGCCAGCTCCACCGCATAATGTTGGCGCAGCGCCAACAGCAGCACACCCAGAGGCGTCTGCGGCAGCGAGGGCAGCGACGCGTCGATCTCGAGGTGGTGGGTGGCTCCGGGGGGACGCTTGCCGTAGCTGAGCGTGGTGACCTCACCGGCCTCGGCCAACAGCTTCAGCTGCCGCAGCACCCGGGAATCGGCCTGGATATCCGAGAACGAGATACACAGGATCTGCTGGGCCACCACTGCTCCTTGTCGCTGACGCCGGGCGAGTGCCGGACACTGAAAGATTACCGTCCGGGAATCGATCCGCGGCGGCGCGACGGCGCACCGGGCGCGCCGGGCCGGGGGCGAGGAGGCCGGCACGCCGGGTTGGCGTTCAGGACACCGGGCTAGGATGGCGATAAGCCGAGCCGGCTGCAGCCCACCCACCAAGGTCCGGGAGCCCCGTGAAGATCGCCATCACCAAGAGCACGTTGCGGATTCCGCCAACGTACTTCGCCACGGCGCACGCCGAGCGGTTGAAGGACAGGCACGACTTCCGGGTCTTCACGCTGGTGGCGGAGATCGAGGACTCCTCCGTCACGATTCCGGTCACGGACTTCGTCCCGGTCCCGCGGCTGGGCTTCCGGCGCCGCGAGCTCATGATGCCGGCGTTCATGCCGGCCATGACCGTCGCCGTGGGCCGGTTCGAACCGGACCTCATCCATCAGCACTTCGCCACCTGGTCGACGCCCGCCGTGAAGGCCTCCATCGTGTCCGGGACGCCGCTCATCACCACCATGCACGGCTCCGACATGGTCTCGCTGGGGAATCCCGCGGACACGATGATGGCCCGGTGGCACCACCGGAACGTCCTGGCCGCCGCGGCGCACAGCACCCGCATCCTGGTGGTCAGCAACTACATGGCCGGCCGCGCCGCGGAGCTGGACCTGGACACCGCGAAAATCCAGGTGCATTACCAGGGCGTCGACACCGACTACTTCGAGCCGGCCCGCTACCAGGCCGACGAGGTGCCGGTGGTGCTCTTCGTCGGCCGGCTGAACACGCAAAAGGGCATCCGGGACCTGGTGGACGCCTCCCTGGCCGTCTGGCGCAAGGCCCGGCACCGGCTGGTGGTGATCGGGGACGGGCCCCTGCGCGACACGGTCGCCGAGCAGGCCGCCAGCCATCCGCACATCGACTATCTGGGCCGCCAGGACCGGGGCGCGATCCGCACCTGGCTGCAGCGGGCGCATGTGCTGGTGGCACCCAGCCAGGAAGCCGGCGGCGCCCGGGAAGCCGCCGGCCTGGTGCTGCTGGAGGCCCAGGCGTGCGGCACTCCCGTGCTGGCGTACCGCAGCGGCGGCATTCCCGAAATGATGGACGACGGCGTCACCGGCCTGCTGGCACCGGAGGCCGAGTACAACCAGTTGCAGGACGGGCTGCAGCAGCTGCTGCAGCTGGGCAGCGCGGAGTACCTGGCCATGCGCCGCGACGCGCGCAAGTTCGTGGTGGACCAGCGGAGCCTGGCGGGCAGCGCGCGGGAGCTGGACGGCCACTATCAAGACGTCGCAGCCCAACCGCAGGCCACCGGACGGCAGGGCCCGCCGCCGCCGGAACAGCCGTGACCATTCCCTGTGTGGAATACTGGGCGGGTGAGTCGCTGCTGGGTCGTCGTGCCGATGTACAACGAGGCCACCGTCGTCGGCTCGGTCGTCCGGGAGCTGCTCGAGACCTTCCCGCACGTGGTATGCGTGGACGACGGCAGCACGGACGACTCCGCCGCCCTGGCCCGCAAGGCGGGCGCCGTCGTCGTTGTCCATCCGGTGAACCTGGGCCAAGGCGCCGCCCTGCAGACCGGCATCGAATATGCCGTACAGGATCCGCAGCTGGATGCGGTCATCACGTTCGACGCGGACGGCCAGCACCGGGTTCAGGACGCCGCGGCGATGCTGGCGCGGATCCGGGCCGGCGAAGCGGACGTGGTGCTCGGTTCCCGTTTCCTCGACGGGCGGGGCGAGGTCTCGGCGCTCAAGCGCCTGGTGCTGCGCACGGCCGCCATCCAGTCCCGAATTTCCACCGGCTACCGCCTGACCGACGCCCACAACGGGCTGCGTGCCATCTCCGCCGACGTGGCCCGGAGAATCCACCTCAACCAAAACCGGATGGCACACGCCTCCGAGCTCATCCACCAGTTCGCCGCCCTGGACGCCCGCGTGGTGGAGCAACCGGTACACATCGTCTATACGGAATATTCCAAGTCCAAGGGGCAGTCCCTGCTCAATGGCATCAACATCCTCGCTGACCTCTTCTTCCGGTGAACCCATGCTCATAGTCGTCCAAATCGTCCTGGTCCTGGCCGTCGCCCTCGGCGCGCTGGCGCTGATGCGCGGGGGCCAGAACGCCCGGCACCAGGCCGTGCGCCGCATCCTGCTGATGCTCTTCGCTGTCATGGCCGCGCTGTCCGTGTTCTTCCCGGGCATCCTGACCGCCGTGGCGAATGCGCTGGGGATCGGCCGCGGCACCGACCTGGTGTTGTACGGGCTGATCGTGTGCTTCTTGATCTACATGGCGAGCTCCTTCCAGCGCACCCGGCAGCTCGAGGAGCGGATCACCAAGCTCGCCCGCCGCATCGCCCTGGACGAGGTGCCCAAGCCGGATGACGTCGCCGGACCGGGCGACGCGGCACGGCCGGGATCCGCGCCATGACGGCGCCGGAGAACCCCCGCCGCCACGACGGCGGTTTGGAAGCCGAGATCGTGATCGCCGTGCATACCGCGGACCGGCCGGTCCGCCGCGCCGTGGACTCGGTCCTGGCCGCCGCACCCGGCCGCGTCGGCGCCACCGTGGTGTGCCACAACATGGACCCCGGTTCCGTGCGCGGGCAGCTGGCCGGCCTGCCGGAGACCGTCCGGCTGCTGGAACTGGCCGACGGGATACCGTCCCCGGCCGGGCCGTTCAATTACGGGCTGGGTCAGGCCCGGGCTCAATTTGTCGGCATCATGGGGTCCGACGACACACTTGAACCTGGTGCGGTGTCCGCCTGGCTGGACGCCGCGCATGCCACCGGCGCGGTCGCCGTCGTCGCACCCCTCCGCCACCGCGGCGGCGCACGCATCCTCACGCCCCGTGCCCGGGTGATCAGGGGCCCACTGGTGGACCCGCTGCGCGACCGCCTGGCCTACCGGACGGCACCGCTGGGACTGATCCGACGCGAGGCGGTCGGCCGGTTGGGCCTGCGGCTGACCGAACGGCTGCGCACCGGGGAGGACCTGGAATTCGGCCTGCGCCTGTGGTTCTCGGGCGAAAAGATCGCCTACCCGGCCCACGCCCCGGCGTACCTGGTGGGACAGGACGCGGACGAACGCGTCACCGCCGCCGTGCTGCCGCTGCGCACCCAGTTCCAGGACGTCGAGTCGCTGGTGTCCGGGGACTGGTTCCGGGCGCTGCCCGCCGCCCGGCGCGAGGCCATCGCCGTGAAGCTCCTGCGCGGCCACGTCATCAGCGGGTCGCTGCGCAGCGGCGAGAGCGAGAGGACCAGCAGGGATCGGGCATCAGTCACGGGGCTGCCTTACGTCGGGGCTGACGGATTCCGG
>NZ_JBNHGL010000211.1:0-4960 GCF_059091245.1 Arthrobacter sp. Y3225116 | reverse complement strand
CGATGACGGCGTGCTGGTCGGTGCCAAGGGCGATCCGGGCGCCGGCGTCCGCCAGCTCCCGGGCCGGGCCGATGCCGTCGGCGAGGTCGGCTTCCGTGGTCGGGCACATCACCACGGTGGCACCGGCTTCCCCGAGCAGCGCGATGTCCCCGGCGGTCAGGTGCGTGGCGTGGACGGCGCTCAGGCGCGGCGACAGCAGCCCGTGCCGGGCCAGCAGGCCGGCCGGCGTCACCCCGTAGGCGGCCAGACAGGCCTCATTCTCGGCCGGCTGCTCGGAGAGGTGGATGTGCAGCGGCAGGCCGTCGGGCAGGTGCTCTGCGATGAGCGGCAGCGCGGCCTCGGGCACCCCGCGGACCGAGTGCAGGGCGGCGCCCACCGTGATCCGCGCCGGGTCGAACCGGTCCGCAACACAACGGCGCAGCGAGTCCAGCCGGGTCAGCCAGGCCTGCACGTCGCCGTCGCCGAAGCGCTGCTGCTCCGGTGCCAGCGGGACGCCGATGCCGCCGGCCAGGTAGCAGGTGTCCAGCAGGGTCAGCCGGATGCCGGCCGCCTCGGCGGCCCGGCACAGCGCCAGTTCCATCGCGTGCCCGCCGTACCCGGGGCTCTCCGGATCATCGCCCGGCGGGCCGGACCGGTGCCCGCCGGGGCTCCCGCCGGCCGCGCTTCCGGGTCCGTACGGGCTCCCGTCCGGGCGGTGGTGGACGTAGTGGAACTCCGCCACGCTGCTGAAGCCGGCCGCCACCATCTCCGCGAACACGGCCGTCGCCAGGCGCTCGTAGTTCTCCGGCGTCAGCGTCCCGGCCGCGCGGTACATCTGCTCCCGCCAGGTCCAGAAGTCGCCCCGGCCGGCGTGGGTGCGGCCCCGCAGCACCCGGTGGAATGCGTGCGAGTGCGCGTTGGCAGCGGCGGGAAACACAACGCCGTCGAGCACCAGCACGTCGTCGGCCGGATCGGGCCGGGGCGCCGTGCCCACCTGCGTGATCGTCCCGGTGTCGTCGCAACCCAGCAGGACCCCGTCGGCCACGCCGACCGGGCCCAGCCAGGCGCGCTCGCACCAGATGCTGCTCACAGCAGTGCCTCGAGCACGTCCGCCAAGGCTTCCGCGCCGGCGTCCGCGTCCCAGGGCTCCACGTACTCCTCCGGGGAGTGGGAGATGCCGGAGGGGTTTTTCACGAACAACATGCCGGACGGCACCCGCGAGGCCAGCACGCCGGCGTCGTGCCCGGCGCCGGTGGCCAGCACCGGCGCGCCGGGCAGGGCGTTCTCCAGCTGGCGCTGCAACGCGGAGTCGAAGTGCACGGTTCCGCTGTAGGACTCTTCCGTCAGGGAGACGGAGCAGCCCTCGAACGCGGCGATCTTCTGGGCCTTGCCGTGGATGGCCTCGACCAGGTGCGCGGTGACGGCGTCGTCCGGGTGCCGGGCGTCCAGCCACAGGTCCACCCGCGAGGCAATCACGTTGGTGCCGCCGGGCACCGGCTGGAGGCGGCCGACGGTGGCGCGGGCGTCAGGCTGCTTGGCCGCGGCCTGCTGTACGGCCAGGATGATCTGCGCCGCGGCAACCATCGGGTCGGCACGGTCGGCCATCAGGGTGGTGCCGGCATGGTTGCCCTGGCCGGTGACACTGATCCGCCACCGCCCGTGGCCCAGGATGGAGCTGCCGACGGCGATGGTCGGGCCGTCCTCGCCCAGGCCGCGGCCCTGCTCCACGTGCAGCTCGATGAAGTCGCCGATCCGCGCCAGCGCCTCGTCGTCGCGCCCCAGGTGCGCAGGATCCAGCCCGTTTGCCCGGGCGACGTCGGCGAACGTGTCGCCGTGCTCGTCGCGCAGGTTCCGGGCCTTGTCCGGATCGATGGCGCCGGCCAGCAGCCGCGAGCCCAGGCACGCCACACCGAACCGCGAGCCCTCCTCTTCCGGGAAGACCGTGACCGCCAGCGGCCGGTTCGGCTCAACGCCGCGCTCCTTGAGGAGGTCGACGGCGGCGAGCGCGGAGGCGACGCCCAGCGGCCCGTCGAAGGCGCCGCCGCCGGGAACCGAGTCCAGATGGCTGCCGGTGACCAGCGCGCCGGGCTGCGGCTCGCCCCACCATGCCCAGAGGATGCCGTTGCGGTCCGTCTCCACGCCCAGCCCGCGGCGTTGGGCCTGTTCGATGAACCAGTCGCGCAGGCCCAGTTCTGCGGTGGAGTAGACCGGCCGCGAGTACCCGCCGCGTTGCGCGTCACGGCCGACGTCGGCAATGGATTCCAGGAGGGAGGACACAGTTTCCATCTGCCGGCCGCCTACTTGCCCATCGGGATGCGGACGCCCCGTTCGGCCGCGACCTCGACGGCGCGGTCGTAGCCGGCGTCCACGTGCCGGATCACTCCCATCCCCGGATCGTTGGTCAGCAGCCGCTCCAGCTTCTGCGCCGCCAACTCGGTGCCGTCCGCCACCGACACCTGGCCGGCGTGGATGGAGCGGCCGATGCCGACGCCGCCGCCGTGGTGGATGGACACCCAGGTGGCCCCGGAGCTCGCGGCGGTCAAGGCGTTCAACAGCGGCCAGTCCGCGATGGCGTCCGAGCCGTCGGCCATCGCCTCGGTCTCCCGGTAGGGCGAGGCGACGGAGCCAGAGTCCAGGTGGTCGCGGCCGATCACGATCGGCGCCGAGACCTTGCCCTCGGCCACCAGCCGGTTGAAGAGCAGCCCGGCCTGGTGACGCTCGCCGTAGCCCAGCCAGCAGATGCGCGCCGGCAACCCCTCGAACTCCACCCGCTCGGCCGCGGCATCCAGCCACCGGTGCAGGTGCTCGTTCTCCGGGAACAGTTCCTTCAGCGCGGCGTCGGTCACCTCGATGTCCTTCGGGTCGCCGGAGAGCGCCACCCAGCGGAACGGGCCCAGTCCCTCGCAGAACAGCGGCCGGATGTAGGCCGGGACGAAGCCCGGGAACTCGAAGGCGCGCTCGTAGCCGCCCTTGCGTGCCTCGTCGCGGATCGAGTTGCCGTAGTCGAACACCTCGGCTCCGGCGTCCTGGAACTCAACCATGGCCTGCACGTGCCGGGCCATGGACGCCTGCGCCTTCTTGGTGAAACCGGCCGGATCGGCCTGCGCCTCGCGCTGCCAATCCGCCACGGTAATGCCTTCCGGCAGGTACGACAGCGGATCGTGCGCCGAGGTCTGGTCGGTGACGACGTCCACGGTGATCTCGCCGGCCCGGTGCCGGCGCAGGATCTCCGGGAACACCTCCGCCGCGTTGCCCACGTAGCCCACCGACCAGCCGCGGCCTTCTTCCTTTGCCTTCATGGCCTTCGCGAGGGCGGTGTCCAGGTCCGTCTCCACCTCGTCCAGGTAGCGTTTGCCCACGCGGCGGCGCAGCCTGGCCTCGTCCACGTCCACGATCAGGCAGGCGCCGTCGTTGAGGGTGACAGCCAGCGGCTGGGCTCCGCCCATGCCGCCGCAGCCGCCGGTCAGCGTCAGCGTTCCGGCCAGCGTGGGAGAGGCGGTCTTGCCGGCCTCGTGCAGCTTGGCTCCGACGGCGGCGAAGGTTTCGAAGGTGCCCTGCAGGATTCCCTGGGTGCCGATGTAGATCCAGGAACCGGCCGTCATCTGGCCGTACATCATCAGCCCTTCGGCCTCCAGGCGGCGGAATTCCGGCCAGTTGGCCCAGTCGCCCACCAGGTTCGAGTTGGCGAGGAGCACGCGCGGGGCCCAGGGGTTGGTGCGCAGCACGCCCACGGGCTTGCCGGACTGGACCAGCAGCGTCTCGTCGTCCTCGAGTTCCGCCAGCGTCTTGACGATCGCATCGTAGGCTTCCCAGGACCGTGCCGCGCGGCCGGTGCCGCCGTAGACCACCAGGTCCTCGGGGCGTTCCGCCACCTCGGGATCCAGGTTGTTCATCAGCATCCGGAGCGGAGCCTCGGTCTGCCAGCTCTTGGCGGTGAGGGTAGTGCCCCGGGAAGCCCGGATGCGGCGGGAAGGGTCGTGCTGGGTGAACGTCATCGTCATGCCCTTTCTGGCGTGGAGGTAGGTGTCTGGTTGTGTTCTTCGGTCCCATTGGCCGCCGGGCTCTCCGGCGCGGCGAAGAGCGTGCCGGCTTGTTCGGCAAGCAGCAGCCCGAATTTTTCGGCGGCTTCTGCTGTGGTGCGGTAGCTGGGCGCGACGATGCTCACCGCGGCGACGACCTTGTCGCCGGCGAAGACGGGAGCCGCGACGGCGGTGACGTCGGCCTCCACGCTGTCCGCCTGCACGGTGTACCCGCCCTGGCCCACCTGTCCGCTGAGGGCCGCCCCGGCCGCGCTGCCCTCCATCGGGAAGGTCCGGCCCACCCAATTCACGTGGCGCACGGTATGGGTGCCCTCTTCGATGGCTATGTACAGCCCGTGGTCGTTGCCGGCGGTCACGCTCAGGTACGCCGACTCCCCGGTCTGGTCGACCAGGCTCCGCAGGACGTCCCGGCCCGCATCCACCAGCGACTCGTGGCTGAGCGCCTGGACACCCAGCTGCACCATCCGGAAGCCCGGCCGGTAGAGCGCGTTGTCGCGTTTGGCTGCGAACCCGTTGGCTTCCAGCGTGCGCAGCAGCCGCAGCGCGGTCGACGCCGACAGGCCCACCGCCTTGGCCGCATCGGCGAGCTTGACGCCGTCGTGCTCGCAGACGATCCGAAGCAGCGCCAGGGTGCGGTCCGCCGCCCTGGTCGTGGGATCCGCTGCCGTTCCTGACGCCATGCCTGCTCCTCGGTAGCCATCCAATGTTGCAGCCAGTAAAACATCAATTTCATGCAGCGGCAAGGAATTAGCAAAAAACCCTTGACCCCGGCAGCGCGGGTGGGTAGCTTCAGGTAGCAAGCCACACTCGTTTTACAGATCGAAACAGGTATGCCGCGTACCGGCAGAAACAAGGAGATCCTGATGCGCCCATTGATGTCCGCGGCCACCGCGCCCCGCCGCCCCCTGCTGGCCACCGCCTCGGCCGCGGTGCTGGCCGGC
>NZ_JBNHGL010000210.1:0-4963 GCF_059091245.1 Arthrobacter sp. Y3225116 | reverse complement strand
CGCGAACGGGCGCCCGGCCGGTTTGCCGGGCGCCCGTTGCCCCCAACCCAGAGGGAACTACACCGCCTCGAGCACGCTGACGTAGTTGGCGATCGCCAGGCCGCCCATGTTGTGCACGGCCGCACGCCGGGCGCCGGCCAACTGCATGTCGCCGGCCGTGCCGGACAGCTGCATGGCGGCCACCACGTGCTGCGAGACGCCGGTGGCGCCGACCGGGTGGCCCTTGGCCTTCAGCCCGCCGGACAGGTTCACCGGCAGCTTGCCGTCTCGGTACACCCAGCCTTCCTCGATGGCGCGGCGGCCCTCGCCGGCCGGGGCCAGCCCCATGACCTCGTACATGATCAGCTCGGCAATGGTGAAGCAGTCGTGCACCTCCGCCAGGTCCAGGTCCTCCAGCCCCGCCCCGGCCATGCCTAGGGCGCGCTGCCAGGCGGCGCGGCTGCCGGCGAAGGCGGTAGGATCGCGCTTTTCGGCCGGCATGAAGTCGTTTGCGTGGCCGAACCCTGCCATCCGGACTGCGGCGGCCGCGGCACCGGGACGCGGCGACTCGGTGCTGAGGACCACGGCGGCGGCACCGTCCGAGACCGGAGAGCAGTCCGTGCGGCGCAGCGGCTCTGCGACCACGGGGTTCTTGTCCGAGACCGTCCGGCAGAACTCCTCACCCAGATCCTTGCGCAGCTGCGCGTAGGGGTTGGCCACGCCGTTGCGGTGGTTCTTTGCGGCAATCGAGCCGAGGACGTCGCCCACCTCGCCGTAGCGCTTCTGGTAGTGCTTGGCGGTTTCGGCAAAGAGGCCGGCGAACCCGGTGGAGCTCGGCTTGCCGGCGGCCTCATAGTCGGCGCCCAGCAGGGCGGCGCCCACCACGTCGGCGCCGGCATGGGTCATCTTCTCGGCCCCGATCACCAGCACGTTGTGCGCCGTGCCGGCCAGCAGCGACTTGGCACCCTGCTGCACGGCCGCCGAACCGGATGCGCAGGCGTTCTCCACCCGGGTGGCCGGCACGTTCGCCAGGTCGTCGGAGACCTGCAGCGCCAGCGAGGACGCGAAGCCCAGCGGCACCATGCCGGAGTTGAACTGGCCCAGGTAGATCTCGTCGATCTGCCCCGGTTCCAGCCCGGCGTTGGCAATGGCCTCCCGGGCCACCCCGACAATCAGCGATTCCAGCGTCTCGTCGGACAGCTTGCCGAAGGGGGAGTGCCCCCAGCCGGTCAGCAGGATGTCCTTGCCGAAATGTTGCTTCAGGCTCATCAGTGTGTTCCTTCCAGTGCGGTTTCCAGTGCCCCGTCCGGCACGGCCTCGGCTCCGCCCCGCCCGGTCCCGGCGGCTTCGTCCAGTTCGGGGGCGACGGCGAAGTCCGGCTCGGTCTTCTCCCGCACCTCGGCCACGGTGACCCCCGGCGCCAGGCGGACCAGCCGCAGCGGGAGGGCACCGTCGTCGTCGTCAATGTCGAAGACGGCGAGATCCGTGATGATCCGGTTGACCACCTTCACCCCGGTCAGCGGCAGCGAGCATTCGTTGACGATCTTGGGCGTGCCGTCCTTGGCCACATGCTCGGTCAGGACCACCACACGAGGGGTGCCGGCGACCAGGTCCATCGCGCCGCCCATGCCCTTGACCATCTTCCCGGGGATGGTCCAGTTGGCCAGGTCGCCCGCGGCCGAGACCTGCATCGCGCCCAGGACGGCGGTCTTCACGTGGCCCCCGCGGATCATGCCGAAACTGGTGGCCGAGTCGAAGATGGAGCCGCCGGGCAGCACCGTCACGGTCTGCTTGCCGGCGTTGATCAGGTCGGCGTCCTCGTCGCCCTCGTACGGGAACGGGCCCATCCCCAGCAGGCCGTTTTCGCTCTGCAGCACCACCCGCACGCCGTGCGGCAGGTTGTTGGCCACCAGCGTGGGGATGCCGATGCCCAGGTTGACGTAGTCTCCGTCGTTCAGTTCGGCGGCCGCGATGGCCGCCATTTCGTCTCGTGTCCAAGCCATGATGTGCTCCTTCTGGTCTGAAATCTCAGGCGCCGACGGCGGCGGGGCGGGGGCGGACGGTACGCTGCTCGATGTCCTTGGCGCGGCCGGAGGCCTGCACGAGGCGCTGGACGTACACGCCCGGGGTGACGATGTGGTTCGGGTCCAGTTGGCCCGGCTCCACGATCACCTCGGCCTCGGCGATGGTGACGCGGCCGGCGGTGGCCACCACCGGGTTGAAGTTGCGGGCGGTGTAGCGGTAGATCAGGTTGCCGTCGGTGTCGGCGGTGTGGGCGTGGACGAGGGCCAGGTCGGCTACGATGCCCCGTTCCTGCACGTAAAGCTCGCCGTCGAACTCCTCGTGCGGCTTGCCTTCGGCGATCACGGTGCCCACCCCGGTCTTGGTGTAGAAGGCCGCGATGCCCGCGCCGCCGGCGCGGAGGCGCTCGGCCAGCGTGCCCTGCGGGTTGAACTCGACCTCCAGCGTGCCGGCCAGGAACTGCTGGGCGAACAGCTTGTTCTCGCCCACGTAGGAGGCCAGCACCTTGCGGACCTGCCCGGCCTCGATCAGCACGCCCAGGCCCTTGCCGTCGATGCCCATGTTGTTGGAGACCACCGTCAGGTCCTTGACGCCGGAATCGCACACCGCGTCGATCAGGTCCGCGGGGATGCCGGAGAGCCCGAATCCTCCCACCGCGATCGTCATCCCGTCATGGAGCACGCCGGCCAGTGCGGCGGCGGGTCCTGCCGTCAGTTTGGACATTGCTTCCTCCTCGTTGAGTGCCGTCCGCACCCACTCATCCTGACGCGGCGCGAAACTTGTCCATCTTGTGGACAGCTGTTATCCGGCAGACTAGTGGCGCGGCAGCGGGCCCGTCAACGGGTGCCCGAGGGGCCCATTCACAGTGTGGACAGCGGCAGGTAGACTGTCCACATTGTGGATCGATGGGGTGACGACGCCGCCGCGCCCCGCCGTCAGACCCCCGCCCGACCGCCAGGAGGACAAGTGCCGGACAAGCAGGTACAGGGTGCCCAAGTAGTCGGCCGGGTGGCCCGGCTGCTGCGGATCGTCGGCCGCGCCCCGGAGACCGGCGCGGCCCTGGCCGACATCGTCCGGGCCTCGGGCCTGACCCGGCCCACGGTCTACCGGCTGCTGAACTCCCTCGCGGCCGAAGGCCTGCTGGACCATCATGCAGAGACCGGCACCTGGCATCTGGGCCCGGAGCTTTATGTGCTCGGGTCGGTGGCCGCCGGCCGCTTTGCCATCGAGGACCTGGCCCGGCCGCGCCTTCAGCGGTTGGCGGACGAGACCGGCGAGAGCGCCTTCCTGTCCATCCGGCGGGGCGACGAAACCGTCTGCCTGGTACGGGTGGAAGGCAGCTTCCCGGTGCGCTCCTTTGTGCTGCACGAAGGCGTCCGTTTCCCGCTGGGCATCGCTTCCGCAGGGTTGGCCATCATGGCCTTTCTCGAGGATGCGGAGATCGACCGGCTGCTCGACGACGGCGGTGCCCGGGTCGAGCGCTTCGGCCCGGCGCATGCGCCGGACAGGATCCGCGCGAATCTGGCCGAGACCCGGGAGCGGGGCTATACCGTCAACCCGGGGCTGATTTTGGAGGGCAGTTGGGGGATGGGTGCGGCCGTTTTCGACCGGCATGGCCAGCCGGCCTGGGCGCTGTCGCTGACCGGCATCGAACAACGGTTCCGGCCCGACCGGCAGGAGTTCCTCGGCAAGCTGCTCCTGGAGGAGGCGCACATCCTCACGCAGCAGTTGCGTGAACAGCCGCAGGTCCGCCGCTAGGCTCGAGGCAGCCGGGCACTTTCGACCGGCACCAGGACACCTTAGGAGCAACCATGGCCGGGCACCACCCGCTGCGCACCGCCGTGATCGGCTACGGACTCGCCGGGCGGGTCTTCCACGCGCCGTTGCTGGAGGCCGCGGGCGGGTACTCGCTGGACACGATCGTCACGGCCAATCCCGAGCGGGCCGCACAGGCGGCGGCCCGGCACCCGCGCGCCCGGATCGTGGCAACGGTGGAAGAACTCTTCGCGGCGCCGGAGCCGCTTGACCTCGTGGTGGTGGCCACCCCGCCGGCCAGCCACTACGCGCTCGCCGACGCCGCGATTGACCGCGGCCTGCACGTGGTGGTGGACAAGCCCTTCGTCCCCGCACCCGCCCAGGGCGACGCCCTGCTGGCCAGGGCCGGGCGGGCCGGCGTGGTGCTCTCCGTCTTCCACAACCGCCGCTGGGATTCGGATTTCCTGACCCTGAAGCAGCTGATCGGCGACGGCGAACTCGGCCGGGTGCACACCTTCGAGTCCCGCTTTGAGCGCTGGAAGCCGGAGGGCCTGCGGGCCTGGAAAGCGACGGCCGGTGCCACCGGGGGCGGCGGCATCCTCTTCGACCTTGGCGTCCACCTGATCGACCAGGCGCTCACGCTCTTCGGGCCGGCCGCCACGGTCTACGGCGAGACCGCCCGCCACACCGACCGCGCAGCCTCCGACGAGGACGCCTTCGTCTCCCTGCTGCACGAATCGGGGGTGCGCTCGCGGTTGTCGATGAACCTCATCTCCGCGCTGCCCGCGCCGCGGTTCCATGTGCTCGGCTCGGCCGCCGCCTTCACCTCCTGGGGGCTGGACAGCCAGGAGGCCGCGCTGGCGGCCGGCGCGGTTCCCGGGGCAGCCGGATACGGCGAGGAGCCCGAAGAGCGGTGGGGAACCTTCGGCACGCCCGGCCGTACCCGCAGGGTTCGCCCCGTCGCCGGCGCTTACCCGGAGTACTACCGGCAGCTGGCCGCGGCCATCCACGAGGGCGCCCCGGTTCCCGTCGAGCCCGCGGACGCCGTGGCGGCCATCCGCATCATCGAGGAGATCCACCGGCAGAACCGGGCATAGGGCGGCCAGCGGCGCTCACACAAGATGCCCCAGAAACGGGGCGGGGCCGCCGGCGGCGCTCACAGAAGAAGCCCGGGAGCGGAGCGGGGCCCCAGCCGCGGCTTCCGTCC
>NZ_JBNHGL010000209.1:0-4976 GCF_059091245.1 Arthrobacter sp. Y3225116 | reverse complement strand
TCTGCGCCAGGCCCTGGTGCGACGCCCCGATCCGGCACATCGACCACATCGTGCCCTGGTCACACGGCGGCAAAACCACCATGGCCAACGGCCAGGGACTGTGCGAACAATGCAACCAGTCAAAGGAAGCCGAAGGCTGGTCCAGCCGCCCCATTGAGGGACCGCACCACGCGGTGGAGACCACCACACCCACCGGACACACCTACACCTCCACCCCGCCACCACTACCAGGCACACTCGCTGCAGGTGGTGCCTTTAGGTCCGCGTTCGCCGTCGAAGCGGCTCTAGGGGAGCAGACTGGGCGGGCACGCCGTCGTCGACGCTTCCGACTGATGTGTAGGCGCAGTTCCCCACATCCAGCAATGACGGCAATTAACTTATAGCTGCGCGGTTTGCGAGCGAACTGCACCTCTTCGGGTACCTGACCGCCCAGACCCGACTCCCGGTTCGGTCTTGATGGGTGCGGTAAGGCAGACTTGTACACGATGAGCACGCTGATCCCCTCCTTGATGTCCGGTCCCCGCCCTGCCCAGTCCGCAGATAATGCCTCTGCCCTCACCGGGGTGGCCGAGTGGGCCGTGGGGCTGATGGAAGGCATCGGGGCACCAGGCGCGGGTCTGGCGATCGCGCTGGAGAATCTTTTCCCGCCGCTGCCAAGTGAAGTGGTGCTCCCGCTGGCAGGCTTCACGGCCAGCCGCGGTAACTTCAGCCTTGTCGAGGCGCTGGTATGGACCACGCTGGGTTCGATTATCGGCGCGTGGGTGCTTTACGGGCTGGGCGCTTGGCTGGGCCGAGGGCGCATGCGCGCCATCGCCGACAAGCTTCCGCTGATCGATTTGGAAGACGTGGACAAGGTGGAAGCCTGGTTCAACCGCCACGGCTACAAGGCAGTCTTCTTTGGCCGCATGATCCCGATCTTCCGCAGCCTGATTTCCATCCCCGCCGGCATCGAGCGAATGCCCATGGGCAAGTTCCTCTCACTGACCGCAGCCGGGAGCCTGATCTGGAACAGCATCTTCGTGCTGGCCGGTTTCTACTTGGGGGAGAACTGGCACATCGTGGAGGAGTACGCCGGCGTCTTTCAGAAGATCGTAATTGTCGTCGTCGTTGTTGCGGGCCTGTACTGGTTGACCACCAGGATCCGCAAGATCAGGAACCGGCGGGCGTAGCCGTAGCTGCTAGGGGCTGATCCTCCCATCGGTCAGCTTTGCTGCCGGCCCTGTAGTCTCCTTCCGCTCCGCCGCCAGCTCCTCCGCACCAGAAATCCTGCTCTAGCCGATAGTGGCGCCCCGCCGGTCTTTCCGGCGACGGACGCCACTCCGCTGACGCCTCCGCTGCCCTCACACCTTTGACGGGCCGCCGGCCGCCGCCGTGCTGCCTCATCACGCCATTGACGGGCCGCCGGTCGCCAGGCGTCGCCCTCACACCCCTTGACGGCCGCCCGCTGCCACCGTGCTCCCTCACATCCTGACGGGCCGCGCCGCCCCGTGATGCCCTTGAGATGCCCGCCGCCGTATCGAGTCCTGCCTGACGTCCCTCCCCCCCCCCCGAGCTCGCCTCCGAGCTCCGGGTCGAGCCGGCCGGAAGCAGGCGAACACGCCACCCTCGCGTATTGACAGTCGCTCCGCCTGTTGTATGGTTAGCTACATGAGTAATGAACCCCTGCACCGAACAAGCGGTGCAATGGGCCGGGAGAAGGAGCGGCA
This sequence comes from Arthrobacter sp. Y3225116, assembly GCF_059091245.1. Lineage (NCBI taxonomy): Bacteria > Bacillati > Actinomycetota > Actinomycetes > Micrococcales > Micrococcaceae > Arthrobacter > Arthrobacter sp. Y3225116. The sequence goes on along the minus strand of NZ_JBNHGL010000209.1, from coordinate 3,270 downwards.
GTGATCGACGACTCGAAGCCGATCTTCCTCCAGATCGCCGAACGCATTGAGAACGACATTGTGGACGGGACGCTGGCCGAGGAAGGCCAGGTACCGTCCACCAATGAGTTCGCCGCCTTCTACCGGATCAATCCCGCCACCGCGGCCAAAGGCGTCAACCGCTTGGTCGATGACGGGATTCTGTACAAAAAGCGGGGGATCGGCATGTTCGTAGCCGCCGGAGCCCGCTCCCGTTTAGTGGCCCGCCGGCGTGACGACTTCTACCGCGAGTACGTTCAGCCGATGGCCCGGGAAGCACGAAAACTGGGTATCAGCACCGAACAGCTGACCGCAATGCTCCACCGCACCGAGTCCACCAGCGACATGACAGAGGGAAGCGTGTCCCCATGAACTACCAGAACACACCCGCCATCGAACTGAGGCAGGTGAGCAAGTCCTACCGCGATGCCAAGGCACTGGACAACGTCAGCCTGCGTCTGGAAGGCAACCGGATCTACGGGTTGCTGGGCCGAAACGGCGCCGGGAAGACCACGCTGATGTCGGTGCTGACCGGCCAAGGCTTTCAGAGCAGCGGTGAAGCGCTGGTCTTCGGGCAGCACCCGTATGAAAACGACGCCGTGCTGTCCCGGATCTGCTTCATCCGGGAATCACAGAAGTACCCGGACGATTTCACCCCCCGGCAGGCCTTCAAATCCGCCGCCCTGTTCTTCCGGAACTGGGACCAGGCCTACGCGGACCGGTTGGTCGAGGATTTCCAGCTCCCGCCCAAGCGGCGGATCAAAAAGCTTTCCCGCGGCCAGCTCTCCGCCGTCGGCGTGATCATCGGGCTGGCGTCCCGCGCGGAGATAACATTCTTCGACGAGCCGTATCTGGGGCTCGACGCCGTCGCCCGCCAGATCTTCTACGACCGGCTGGTTGAGGACTTCGCCCATCATCCGCGCACCATCATCCTTTCCTCGCACTTGATCGACGAGGTGGCGAACCTGCTGGAGCACGTCGTGCTGATCGACCGCGGCCGGATCGTCATGGACGACGACGCCGAAGCGATCCGCGGGACGGCCTTCACGGTGTCCGGCAGCGCCGCAGCCGTCAGGTCCTTCGCGGCGGGGCGGGAAGTGCTGCACCGTGAATCGCTGGGCTCGCTGGCCTCGTGGACCATCGACGGCAGGCTGTCGGATGCCGAACGTGTCCACGCTGCGGAACTCGCTGTGGAGTTGGCGCCGGTGTCGCTCCAACAACTGGTGGTGCGGAAGACCACTGCTGCAACCGATACCGTCGCCAACGCCCACTCCGAGCTGGAGGTCCTGAAATGAACCGCGTCATCAACGTAGCGCGCATGCAGTTGATCAATAAGTGGACCTTCCTGGGCATCCCCGCCGTGATCCTGCTGGGTTCGTTCCTGGTCACCCTGGCCATCTGGGCGATGATCCCTGCCAGCGGCCAGACGTTACACTCCGGGACGGCGCAAGCGGTGATGTGGTACTTCTTCGCGCTGGGCATCCAATCGCTGACCATGACGTTCCCGTTCTCGCAGGCGATGAGCGTGAGCCGCCGTACCTTCTACCTCGGTACCGTCGGCCTGTTCGCCGTGGTCGCCCTTGCCGTCAGTGTCCTGTACTACCTGCTGGGACTGCTGGAAGTTGCCACCGGCGGCTGGGGCTTCAACGGCCGGCTGTATGCCCTCGGCTGGATCGCCGACAGCAGCCCCGTGGTGCAGATCCTGTTCTACTTCATCGTCATGGTGGCGTTGTTCATGATCGGTTTCTGGTTCGCCACCATCTACAAGCGCTGGCAGGCGACCGGGATGTTAATCACATGGGTCGCGATCGCCGTGGTCCTGCTCGGCCTGCTCGGCCTGATCGCACGGCAGGGCTGGTGGCCGGCCGTGGGCGGGTGGCTGGTGGCCCAGACCCCGCTGAGCACCTCCGGCTGGACGGCGCTGTTCTGCGCGGCCCTGGCGGGCGGGTCCTACCTGACCCTCCGGCGGGCCACCCCCTGACCAAGCCTTAACGCGCCTGCAGGACGGCGGCCCCAGCGCTCGTGCCGGGGCCGCCGTCGGCGCGTGTTGCGGGCGCAGAACCGTCCGTGCCGTCGCTTAGGGTTGAACGCGTGGCAGTTGACTTCACGGCAATCGATTTCGAGACGGCAAACGGGTTCCGGGGCTCACCATGCTCCGTCGGCTTGAGCAAGGTCCGTGATGGCCGGATCGTCGAGGAAGCCTCCTGGCTGATGCGGCCGCCGGAGGGCTTCGACCACTTCGACCGGCGCAACGTCCAGATCCACGGCATCACCGCGGGCATGGTGGCGGGTAAGCCGCGTTTCGGCGAGATCTTCGCCGACCTGGCAGCCTTCATCGGCTCCGACGTGCTGGTCGCCCACAATGCCGCCTTCGATATGGGCGTGATCCGGTCCGCTCTGGAGGTCTCGGAACTCTCCGGGCCGGCCTACGACTACGCCTGCACCGTGATCCTTTCGCGGCGCAGCTACTCGCTGGTGTCCTATTCCCTGCCGTTCGTGGCCGAAGCCGCAGGCGTGCCGCTGCACAACCACCACGACGCCGTGGCGGACGCGCGGGCCTGCGCCGGCATCATGATCGACATCGCCGGCCGCAACTCGGCCGGCAGCATTCCCGAGCTGCTGACCGCGATGCAGTTGCGCGCCTCGCGCCTGGAGGCCTACCTCCACGGCAGCGCGGCGGTATCCAAACCCACCCGGACCGCGCTCGAGCGGCAGTCGATGAGTGCGGCCGGGGGCGCGGCGCCGTCGTCGGCCTGGACCTACTGGCCGGACGAGGGGGAGAACCCCGAGCCCAACCACGCTGCCGACGACTCCCACCCGCTGTACGGCCAGACAGTGGTCTTCACCGGCAATCTGGGCCTGTCCCGGCAGGAGGCGAAGAACCGGGCGGCGGAGCTGGGGGCCCGGCCGGCCAGCAACGTCACCCGGAAAACCACCGTGCTCGTCGTCGGCGACGGTTTCGTCGCCTCCGACCTCAAGAGCGGCCGCGTCACCGCCAAGGCCCACAAGGTGCTGCAGCTGCACAGCAAGGGCCAGCAGATCGAGGTGCTCTCCGAAGGCGAGTTTTTGCAGATGATCGGGGGACGCTGGCCCGCGCACAGCGCTTGACCGCCCTCGTCGACCCGCCGCCCTCGACGGCCGCCGGAGTCAGAGCCGGAGGCCTACCCCGGTGAGTTCCTCGGACAGGTCGATCAGCCGGGAGGCGGCGTTGCGCTCGCGGGCGTGCCGCCGCGGCGCGACGACGGCGGTGCG
>NZ_JBNHGL010000208.1:0-4979 GCF_059091245.1 Arthrobacter sp. Y3225116 | reverse complement strand
TGCCTCCCCGGCGGCCGCCTCCCGGCGGATGCCTCCTGGCACGCGCCGGCCTGCGGCGCCGGGCGGGGAGTGCGAGGATGAATCCTGTGACCGCTGAACTGAATCCCTCCCTTGTCCGCAGCAGTGAACTGACCCGGTACCGGCTGGCCCCCAACCCGGGGCCGATGAGCCTGGACGGCACCCAGTCCTACCTGATCGCCGCCCCGGGGAACGGGGGAGTGGCAGTTGTCGATCCCGGGCCGCTGGACGAGGAGCACTTGGCTGAGCTGGCGGCGGCGGGAAAGGTGGAACTGGTCCTGATTACCCACCACCACATCGACCACACCGAAGCGAGCGAACGCTTCCATGAGTTGACCGGCGCTCCCGTGCGTGCCCTGGACGAAGCACTCTGTTACGCCGCCGCTCCACTGCGGGACGGCGAGGTGATTCGTGCGGCCGGCGTCGATATCCGGGTGCTGGCCACGCCGGGCCACACGGCGGACTCGGTGAGCTTCCATCTTCCCGACGACGGACCCCACGGCTCGGTGCTCACCGGCGACACGATCCTGGGCCGCGGCACCACCATCATCGCCTACCCGGACGGCAGGCTCGGCCCGTACCTGGATTCGCTGGCCCGGCTGGAACTCCTCGGCCCGGCGAAGGTCTTGCCCGCGCACGGCGGCACGCTGCCGGACCTTTCGGCCATCTGCCGCGAGTACGCCGGCCACCGCCGACTGCGACTGAACCAAATCCGCGCCGCCCTGGAGCACCTCGGCGCCGACGCGACCGTCGGCGCGGTCACCGACCATGTCTACGCCGACGTCGACCCCGCCGTCCGCTTCGCCGCCGAATCCTCCGTCGCCGCCCAGCTCGAGTACCTGCGCGGATGAGTGGTGCGGGTTCGGGCACGTCCCGTTTGAAATCCGCGGGCCGGAAACCAGTAGGCTAAACCCATGCGCATAGCCCGGTTTGTCCTTGAATCCGACCCCCAGTACGGCATCGTCGAAGGCGAGGAGGGGAGCGAACAGATCACCGTCATCGCCGGCGACCCGTTCTTCAACGGCATCCAGCCCACCGGTGCCCAACACAAGCTCGAGGACGTGCGGCTGCTCGCCCCGATCATTCCGCGCAGCAAGGTGATCGGCATCGGCCGCAACTACGCAGACCACATCCAGGAAATGGGCAACGAAACGCCGGCCGCCCCGCTGATGTTCCTCAAGCCCAACACCTCGGTGATCGGCCCGAACGAGCCGCTGGTCCTGCCCGAATTCTCCGACGAAGTCTCCTACGAGGCCGAACTCTGCGTGATCATCGGCCGGATCTGCAAGGACGTCCCGGTGGAGCGCGTGGACGAGGTCATCTTCGGCTACACCTGCGGCAACGACCTGACCGCCCGGGACGCGCAGCGCACCGACAACCAGTGGGCCCGCGCCAAGGGATTCGACGGCTCGGCCCCGCTCGGCCCGTGGATCGAGACGGAACTGGACACCGAAGACCTCGCCATCCGCGGCCGGCTCGACGGCGAACTGAAGCAGGACGGCAATACCTCGCAGATGATCTGGGGCGTCAAGGAACTGGTGTCCTACGCCTCCCAGGCCTTCACCCTGCTCCCCGGCGACGTCATCATGACCGGCACCCCCTCCGGCGTCGGCACCATCGAATCCGGCCAGCGCTACGAGGTCGAGATCGAGGGCATCGGCACCCTGTCCAACACCGCCCGCCGCTGATCCCATGCCGGCACGCCGCCGCTCCTTCGGAGTCTTTGCGCTCGGATCGCTGGCCACGTTTTCCGTGGCGGCCCGGGCCACCCACTACTGGGGCGGCCCGGACTGGCTGGCCGGGACGTTCCTGGCGGTCGGCATCCTGTTGGCGCTCTATTACCTCTACCGATACACCGCCGGTTGGCGCCGGAGGAAGCCGCGCAAGAAGTAGCCGGGCCTCCCGCCCGGCAAGGGGCAGTGGCGCGGCAGACTAAACTGGAGCACATCATGACTACTGCTGCTGCCATCCCCACTGTCGACGACGAAACTCCTGTCCGTGTACGCTTCTGCCCGTCTCCCACGGGTACGCCGCACGTCGGACTGATCCGCACCGCCCTGTTCAACTGGGCCTACGCCCGGCACACCGGCGGCACCATGGTGTTCCGGATCGAGGACACGGATGCCGCCCGTGACAGCGAGGAAAGCTACCAGCAGCTGCTGGAAGCGCTGAAGTGGCTGGGCATCACGTGGGACGAGGGCGTGGAGGTCGGCGGGCCGCATGAGCCGTACCGCCAGTCCCAGCGCGGCGACATCTACCAGGATGTGATCGCGAAGCTCAAGGAGGCCGGACACCTCTACGAGTCCTACTCCACCCCGGAAGAAGTCGAGGCCCGGCACAAGTCCGCCGGCCGCGACGTCAAGCTGGGTTATGACAACTTCGACCGGGAGCTGACGCAGGACCAGATCGCCGCGTTCAAGGCCGAGGGACGCGAACCGGTGCTGCGGGTGCGGATGCCGGACGAGGACATCACCTTCACCGACCTGGTGCGCGGGGAGATCACCTTCAAGGCCGGCAGCGTGCCGGACTTCGCCGTCGTCCGCGCCAATGGCAAGCCGCTCTACACCCTGGTCAACCCGGTGGACGACGCGCTGATGGGCATCACCCACGTCCTGCGCGGCGAGGACCTGCTGTCCTCGACTCCTCGCCAGATCGCGCTCTACCGGGCCCTGGTGGACATCGGCGTGGCCCGCTACATGCCGTTGTTCGGCCATCTCCCGTACGTGATGGGCCAGGGCAACAAGAAGCTTTCCAAGCGCGATCCCGAGTCCAACCTGTTCCTGCACCGGGAACGCGGTTTCATCCGCGAAGGCCTGCTCAACTATCTCTCCCTGCTGGGCTGGTCGCTGTCAGCCGACGAGGACATCTTCACCATCGACCAGATGGTGGAGGCCTTCGACATCCACGACGTGCTGGCCAACCCGGCGCGCTTCGACCTGAAGAAGGCCGAGGCGATCAACGGGACCCATGTGCGCCTGCTGGAGCCCGGCGACTTCAAGCTCCGCCTGATCCCCTACCTGCAGCATGCCGGCCTGGTCGGGGAGTCGTTGACGGAACGCGAGCAGATGATCCTGGCCGACGCCGCACCGCTGATCCAAGAGCGGATCACCCTGCTGGGCGAGGCCCCGGAGATGGTGGCGTTCCTCTTCAAGAACGACGACGAGATCGAGGTCGCCGACGACGCGCGCAAGGGCCTGCCCGAGAACCTGACGGAGGCCCTGGACGCCGCGCTGGCCGCGCTGGAGCCGCTCGAGGAGTGGACGGCAGAGAACATCCAGGCGGCCCTGCGGTCGGCCTTGGTCGAGGGCCTGGGGCTGAAGCCGCGGCTGGCCTTCGGGCCGGTGCGCACCGCCGTCTCCGGCCGTCGGATTTCGCCGCCGCTTTTCGAGTCCATGGTGATCCTGGGCAAGGACTCCTCACTGGCGCGGATCAAGGCCTTCCGCGGCTGAGCGCGGTCCGAGCGGCGCGCGGCGGCACTGCCGGGCGTTGCTCGTTTTGCACTTTCGAGCAGGCATCCGGTAAAGTAATTACTCGTGCTGAGGCGCTAGGGAATGGGCAAGAGCCCGTTTCCAACGGCTCCGAAAGTGCCAGTGGGATATGGTGTAATTGGCAACACAACGGTTTCTGGTACCGTCATTCTAGGTTCGAGTCCTGGTATCCCAGCGCTACAGTCTCCGCTTCGGCGGAGACTGGATTGTGTGGAGCGAAAACTCCACGCAAACCTACGGCCCCATCGTATAGCGGCCTAGTACGCCGCCCTCTCACGGCGGTAACGCGGGTTCGAATCCCGCTGGGGTCACGGTCCGACAAGGACAAGGCAGTGCAGGCCTTCAACTGTGCAAGCTATGCGGCCCCATCGTATAGCGGCCTAGTACGCCGCCCTCTCACGGCGGTAACGCGGGTTCGAATCCCGCTGGGGTCACCAACAGCCGGTCCCGGACATCCCGTCCCGGACCGGCTTTTTGTATGCCCCGAAGAACCAGGCCTACGGCCCGCCGTGGCAGGGTTGGCGGCTCCTGCTGGCATGATAGGAACCGTGACAAGCAGGTTGCCCGAGGGCCAGGACAGGGGAGCGGCGGACGCCGTCGTGCTCCTGGAACACTGCCGCGGCTCGCTTGAAGCGGTCCAGTTGCCGCTCGACGTTCCCGGTGCCGCCACAGCCCGCGGATCAATCGCAGCCGCCATTGCCCAATTGAATGACTACATCCTGCCCCGCTACCGCACGCTGGAAGCCCCGCTGCTGGCAGTCGTGGGAGGATCCACCGGCGCCGGGAAATCGACGCTCGTGAACGCGGTGGCGGGCTTCCCGGCCACCCGTGCCGGGGCGATCCGGCCCACCACGCGCCAACCCGTCCTGTTGCACCATCCAGGCGACTCGGCCTGGTTTTCCGATCGGCGGATCCTGCCCGGCCTCAGCAGAATCACCGGAAGGCCGGCGACGGACGCCGCCGACAGGCAAGTCCCCAATCCGGAACCGGCCGGCGAACCTGCCGGAACTTCGCTGGTGTTGCTCGCCGACAGCAGTATTCCGGCGGGCATAGCGTTGCTCGATGCGCCGGATATCGATTCGATTGCCGACGAGAACCGGCGCTTGGCGGGACAACTGCTGGCCGCCGCCGACCTGTGGATTTTTGTTACCACGGCCAACCGGTACGCCGATGCCGTGCCGTGGGCGCTGCTCCTGGACGCCGCACAGCGGGACATCGAAGTGGCGGTCGTCCTGGACCGGGTGCCGGAAGAAGTTGAGCGTGAAGTCCGCGCCGACCTGGCCGGTCTGCTGCAGCGGCAGGGTCTCGCAGCGGCCCGGCTGTTTGTCATCCTCGAGTCCCGGCTGGACGAACGGGGCATGCTGCCGGACGGCGCCGTCGATCCCCTCCGCGCGTGGCTCCAGGAACTCGCCGCGGACGCCTCCGGCCGCGCCGACATCGCCCGGCGCACCCTCGGCGGGGCGGTGCGCTCAC
>NZ_JBNHGL010000207.1:0-5007 GCF_059091245.1 Arthrobacter sp. Y3225116 | reverse complement strand
CAGCTTTATCACCGATCATGCACCCTTCGTTGAGCGCGCGGTGCGCGCCGGAGCCAATGTCATCACCATCGCCGAAGAGGCCTCCCACCCTTGGCGGCCAGCGCCTCGCCGAACTGGGCGCCGGTGGAATCCATCTGGTCCAGGATGTAGTTGGTGGTTCCGTTGACGATGCCCATCACCTTGGTGACGCGGTCCCCCGCCAGCGACTCGCGGATCGGCCGCAGGATGGGGATGGCCCCGGCCACGGCCGCCTCGAAGGAGAGCTCGACGCCGGCGTCGTCGGCCTGGGCGTACAGCTCCTGGCCGTCGGCGGCCAGCAGGGCCTTGTTGCCGGTGACGACGGCGGCCCCGTTGGCGATTGCGGTGCGGATCAGCGTCCGGGCCGGTTCCAGGCCGCCCAGCAGTTCGATCACGATGTCGGCGTCCTTGACCAGCGTCGCGGCGTCGGTGGTGAACAGCTCTGCGGGCAGTTCCACGGCCCGCTTGGCCGAGACATTGCGCACCGCGATGCCGGTCAGTTCCAGCCGCGCGCCGGTCCGCGCGGCCAGCACGTCGGCGTCGTCAAGCAGGATGCGGGCCACCTGGGCGCCGACGTTCCCGCATCCCAACAGTGCTACCTTCAGCGTTTTCATGCTGCCCAAACTCTCAGTCTTAGTCTTACTCGCATTAACTGCTGCCCGGCCGGCGCTCAGCCCAGGTCGCGGGCCAGCAGGTCGTCTTCGGTCTCGCCTCGGATGATCAACCGCGGCTCGCCGCCGCGCACGGCAACCACAGGTGGCCGGGCAACGTAGTTGTAGTTGCTGGAGAGCGCCCAGCAATAGGCCCCGGTCGCCGGCACCGCCAGCAGGTCCCCTGCCTCGATGTCCTCGGGCAGGTAAACGTTCCTGACTACAATGTCACCGCTCTCGCAGTGTTTACCAACCACGCGGGAAATAATCGGGGCCGCGTCCGTCACACGCGAGGCCAGCGCCGCCGAGTAGTCGGCGTCATAGAGCACCGGCCGGGCGTTGTCGCTCATGCCTCCGTCCACGGACACGTAGCGCCGCGGGCTGCTGCCGCCGCCCTCCGTGTCCACCTGGACGGTCTTGCGGGTGCCGGCCGAGTAGAGCGTGAACGTGCTGGGCCCGGCGATGGCCCGGCCCGGTTCGATCGAGATCCGCGGCACCGGGATGCCGAGCCGCTGCGTGACGGAGCGCACGACGGCGGCCATCGCCTGGGCGAGTTCCGCCGGCGGGCGGGGGCTGTCGGCCTCGGTGTAGGCAATGCCGTAGCCGCCGCCTAGGTCCAGTTCGTGCAGGTCCACGCCGTGGACCCGCTTGACCTCGGCCACGAACGTGAGCAGCCGCTCGGCCGCCAGCGCGAAGCCTTCGGGCTCGAAGATCTGCGATCCGATGTGGCAGTGCAGGCCCAGCAGGTTGATGGACTCGTGCTCCAGCGCCGCCGCCACGGCCTGCGCGGCCGGCGAGCCGGCCGGCCGGGGCTGCGCGCCGGCGTCGTGCCCCGCGCCGTCGTCGGCGCCGGCCATCGAGAGCCCGAACTTCTGGTCTTCGTGCGCCGTGGCAATGAACTCGTGGGTGTGCGCGTGCACGCCGGGGGTCAGCCGCAGCATCACGTTGGCCATCTCGCCGCGGGCCGCGGCGATGGCTCCCAGGCGCGCCAGTTCGTCCAGGCTGTCCACCACGATCCGGCCCAGCCCCATGTCCAGGGCGCGGTGGAGTTCGGCGTCGGATTTGTTGTTGCCGTGCAGGCCCAGGTCCTCCCCCGGGATGCCCGCGCGGGCGGCCACGGCCAGCTCCCCGCCGCTGCAGGTGTCCAGCCGCAGCCCCTCCTGCGCCACCCACCGGGCGATTTCCACGCTGAGGAACGCCTTGCCGGCGTAGTAGACGTCGACGCCGCCGCAGAGCGTGCTGAAGGCCTCGTCGAAGGCCTGCTTGAACCCGCGCGCGCGGGCCCGGAAGTCGTCCTCGGACACCACGAACAGCGGCGTGCCGAACTGCTCTTTCAGCCGGGTGACGCCGAGGCCGGAGACTTCCAGCTCGCCCTCCGCGCCGCGGGACACGTCCCGGGCCCAGAGTTTGGCATCCAGCCGGTTGACGTCCTGCGGGCAGGTGAGCCAGTCCGGAGCCAGGTCGGACGCGGCGGCGGTTTCGTGTGCTGCGGGCATTACATCCTCTCCGGCGCGCTGACGCCCAGCAGGCCAAGGCCGTTGGCCAGGACCTGGGTGACGGCGGCATTCAACCACAGGCGGGTACGATGCGTGTCGGTGACTTCGCCGTCGCCGATCGGCGTCACCCGGCAGGCGTCGTACCAGCGGTGGTAGGCGCCGGCGATGACTTCCAGGTGCCGGGCGATGCGGTGCGGTTCGCGCAGCTTCGCGGCGGTGGCGACCACCGACGGGTAGGCGCCGAGCACGGCCAGCAGTTCGTTCTCCGTGGCATGGTCCAGCAGCGAGGCATTGAAGGCACTGCGGTCCACGCCGGAAGAGGCCGCATTGCGCGCCACGGCGCAGGTGCGCGCATGGGCGTACTGCACGTAGAAGACCGGGTTGTCATTGCTGTGCTTGACCAGCAGGTCCAGGTCGATGTCGATGTTGGAATCGGCGTGCGAGCGGGTGAGGGCATAGCGGGCGGCATCGACGCCCACGGCGTCGACCAGGTCCTCCATGGTCACCACCGTGCCGGCCCGCTTCGACATGCGCAGGGGCTTGCCGTCCTTGACCAGGTTGACCATCTGCCCGATCAGCACTTCCACCCGGTCGGCGTCGTCGCCGATGGCGGCCGCGGCGGCTTTCAGCCGGGCAACGTAACCGTGGTGGTCGGCGCCGAGCATGTAGATGCACAGGTCAAAACCGCGGTCCCGCTTGTTCTTGAAGTAGGCGATGTCGCCGGCAATATAGGCGGCATTGCCGTCGGACTTGATGACGACGCGGTCCTTGTCGTCACCGAAGTCGGTGGACTTCAGCCACCAGGCACCGTCCTGGAAGTAGAGGCTGCCGGAGTCCTTGAGCTGCTCCAGCAGCTTTTCGACCGCGCCGTCCTCGAACAGGGAGTTTTCGTGGAAGTAGACGTCGAAGTCCACCCCGAACTCATGCAGCGATTCCTTGATGGCGCCAAACATCAGTTCGACGCCGCGGCTGCGGAACTCTTCCTGCGGGTCGGCCGCCGACAGCGCGTCCGGATTCTGCCGCAGCACCGCCTGGGCGATGTCCGCGATGTAGTCTCCGCCGTAGCCGTCCTCGGGGGCGGGTTCGCCCTTTGCCTTCGCCAGCAGCGAGCGGGCGAAGCGGTCGATCTGCGACCCGTGGTCGTTGAAGTAGTACTCGCGGGTGACGTCGGCGCCCTGGGCGGCCAGGATGCGGGCCAGGGCGTCGCCGAGTGCCGCCCAGCGGGTCCCGCCCAGGTGGATCGGGCCGGTCGGGTTGGCGGAGACGAATTCGAGGTTGATCCGCTGGCCCGCCAGGTCGCCGGCGGTGCCGAAGGCGCTGCCGGCCTCCACGATGCTGCGAGCCAGCGTTCCGGCCGCGGCGGCGTCCACGGTGATGTTCAGGAATCCGGGTCCGGCGATGTCCACCCGGCTGACGCCGTCGATCTTCTCCAGCCGCGCGCTGAGGATTTCGGCGAACCGGCGCGGGCTCATGCCGGCCTTTTTGCCCAGCTGCATGGCGATGTTGGTGGCCCAGTCCCCGTGCTCGCGGTTCTTGGGGCGCTCCACCCGGACCTCGCTGGGCATTTCGACGGCGAAGTCGCCGGCGTCGACGGCGGCCTGCAGGCAGGCGGCAATGGCAGCGGAAAGTTCTTCAGGAGTCACCCCACAAGCATAGGGCAATCCCTTGATCCGACCGGCTTTCGGCGGGCTGGCTGTGACCGGGCTCGCAGGCCGGCTTTGCCGGCCGGTTGTGACGGCCGGACCGGCCGCTTTCAAGGCGCCCGCCGTCGGGGCCGGCCAGGGCGCATTTCTTCTGGCGGCGCAGATGCTGATAAGCTCAATAGGTCCCGCAGGGCACCGGGCAACAGCCGGTGCCGCGCCCTCGTAGCTCAGGGGATAGAGCGTCTGCCTCCGGAGCAGAAGGCCGTAGGTTCGAATCCTATCGAGGGCACTGAAGCGCAGGACAAGGGAGAATCCCCGGCTCAACGGCCGGGGATTCTCCCGTTAACGGCAGCCGGCCTGCGCCGAAGGCGCGTTACTCGCCCTCTCCCGGCCCGTCGAAGCGGCGGTCGACGCCCACCTGGTCCACCTTGCGGTGGAAGCGCATGCCGGACCTGCCGCCGAGAATGGCGCCGGCGAGCGAGACCAGCGCCGCGACAACCAGGAATATGATGCCGCCGGTCGTCAGCTCCCCTTCGCCGAGGGGCACGCGGGGGAAACTGTTCAAGGCGCTCAGCACATTGAACTGGCTGCCGGCAATCAGCCCCAGGATGGCGAGCACAATGGCAACCACGATCGCCCACAGCCACACGGCCAGCCCCTGCTTGACGCCGTCGAAGCGGGCCATCCGGCCGGCCACGTATCCGCCGCAAAAATACGAAATGAACAAGATGACGGCCAGGATGATGCCGCCCGCGATGCCGACCGTCCCCAGGTTCCGGGACGCCTGCTCGGCAACCTGCGCGGGATCGGCGCTCTCGGCGATGCCCACTGCCGTGCCGATGGCGGCTACGAGCGCCGTCAGGATGACCCCGATCCCGGTGGCCGCGAGCCAGCCGAAGAACGCCGAACCCCACTTGATGCCGCCGAATTGGCGCCTCTCCGCCGCTACCACTTCATTGCGCCGTTGCTTCGGGCTCCTGGCCCCTTCTGCAGCTGAACTCATCACCGGTTCTCCTTTGTTCGCTTGGGGTGCGCGCACCCGGCAGGCGCATGCACCCTGCTCATCCGCCGCGCATCGCCCGCCGGACTACTAAGCACACTTATGAGTGTGCCTGCACGCGGGCCGCGGTACAAGGACAACCCCCGGCGTGCCGCGGAGGGAAACGGCCCCTAGCGGGCCGCGCTGCCTGCCGGCTGCCG
>NZ_JBNHGL010000206.1:0-5034 GCF_059091245.1 Arthrobacter sp. Y3225116 | reverse complement strand
GCGGCTGACCGGCCCTGCCGGCGAGGTGTCGGTGCGCGCCCGCTACTGCGTGGGAACGGACGGCGCCTCGTCGCCCGTACGGACCAGCCGCGGCATCGGGTTTGAGGGCTCCACCAGTCCGCAAACCTTCTTCGTCAACGACGCCACCGAGGTCCGCGGCCTGTTCGGCGACGTGGTCAATATCCGCGCGGGGGTGGACGAGTTCCTGCTGGCCTTTCCCATGAGCGGCCCGGGCCACCTCCGGCTCATCGGCGTGGTCCGCGATCCGGAGGGCGGCTTCCAGGGGCGGGACAACGACGGCGGCGCGGACGTCTCCGAGGAGTCCCTCCGGGAGCGCCTGGTTCAGAAGTTCGGCGTCCGCTACGGCGCCTCGAACTGGTTCTCCACCTACCGCGTGCATCACCGGATCGCGGCCCGGTTCCGCGACGGCCCGGTCTTCGTCGCCGGGGATGCGGCCCACGTCCATTCCCCCGTGGGTGCGCAGGGCATGAACACCGGACTGCAGGACGCCCACAACCTGGCCTTTAAGTTCGCCGATGTCCTCGCCGGCCGGGCCGCGGACTCCTACCTGGACCGATACGAGGCCGAGCGGCGGCCGGTGGCGGTGCGGCTGCTGCAAAGCACGGACCGGGTGTTCGCCTTCATCACGTCGACGGCGCCGTGGGCGCTCGCCGCCCGGAGGTCGGTGCTGCCGTTCCTCATCCCCGTGGTGGCGCGGGTGGTGCCGCGGTCTTCCGGTGCCTCCCGGCTGTTCGGTTACATATCGCAGACCCGGATCCATTACTGGATGGCCCCGGGTGCCAGGGAAGCGGCCCGCGGCCGCCGGGGCCGCGTCGTGGGACGGCGGCTGCCGTACACCGGCAGCAACTTCGACGTCCTGCGCAGCCTGCAATGGCAGGTTCACTCGTACGGCGACCCGGGCGCCGTCGTCGTCAATCATGTGGAGGCAGCGCTGGGGCTGACCATGCACGTGCTGCCGGGCAACGGGAACAAGAAGCTCGATCCGGAACAGCTGTACCTGGTGCGCCCCGACGGGTTCGTGGCGGCGCAGTCCCTGCCCAGCCATGCCGTGGCCACCTTCACCCAGGCCCTGCGGCGCGGACGCCGTTCCGCCAAGGTGTGAGCCAACGCCTGCTCCGCGCCCATCCGGGGCCGGACACGTTCGAAAGGAAAGCCGATGGTGCTGTATCTCTCGAAGTTCAGCTACACCCCGGAGACCTGGGCCAGGATGATCAACAACCCGGAGGACCGGGGGAAGGCGGCCAAGGCCTACATCGAATCCGTCGGCGGGAAACTGCACGGCTTCTGGTATGCCTTCGGCATGCACGACGGCTACAGCGTGTGGGAGGCCCCGAACAACGTCTCCATTGCCGCCGTCGCCCTGGCCATCAGCGGAGGCGGTGCGCTGAGCTCCTTCGAAACAACCGTGCTGCTGACCATCGACGAGACCATCGACGCCCTGCGCATGGCCGGCGAAGTCCGTTACCGGGCTCCCGGCGTCACGGGGTCCGGCTGACAACCACGCCCTTGGGCACCACCATCATGGGGCAGAGGCCATGGTGCAGCACCGCCTGGCTGACCGAGCCCAGCAACAGGCCCGGAAATCCGCCGTGGCCGCGCGTCCCCAACACCATCAGCTGGGCCGTGCGGGTGGCGTGGACCAGGACTTCCGCGGGTTTGGCCAGATAGAAGTTCCAGCTCGCATCCAGGTCCGGGTAGCGGCCGCGGACCTCCCGCAGCGGGCCGTCCAGCTCAGCGGCGACCTCCTCGCGGAACCGGTGGGCACCCTCGGCGTGGTCCAGCCAGACCGAATCGCGGTAGAAGGGCGCCCGGGACGAAAGCATCCGCAGCGGGACGGCACGCCGGCTGGCCATCTCGGCCGCCGCCCACAGGGCGGGATTCGCACTGCCCGACTGGTCGACGCCGACCACCACCTGCCCGGCGTAGCTGAACTTTTCGGAGACGTCCGGCGGATGCAGCCCCCGGTCCGCCCCCTCCCGCGGCGACGGCAGCAGCCAGGGCACCGGTCCGCCGGGCAGTTCGGCCGCGGCATCCTGCGAGAGCTCGGCGGCCGTCGCGCCCGGTTTCCAGCGTTGCGGCACCACTACCGTGGGGCAGGCGCCGTGCGCCGCCAGGCCCGAGGAGACACTGCCCAGCAGCCGTCCCGCAAAGCCCCCGCGGCCGCGCTTGCCCACCACGGCCAGTCCGGCGGAAGCGGATTCGTACACCAGCACTTCGCTCGGATCCCCGGCCATCACGTGCCCTTCGGCCTGGAGTCCCAGCGCTCCGGCGCGGTCCAGCGCCGCCTGCAGCACGCCTTCCCCGCCGCGCCGGGCGGAGGCCAGATACTGGTGGTCCACCTCCGGATCGTCCACGCTCGCGGTCGAAACGACGGTGACCAGCCGCACCGGCCATCCGCGGGACTGGGCCTCGAACAACCCCCAGTCCAGCGCCCGGGCGCTGGTCTCCGAGCCGTCGAATCCCACCAGGACGACGTCTTCCATGCCTCCACCCTAGGGGACGGCCGCGTCGCTGAGTAGGGGCGGCGGGTTCCGACTACGGCTCGGCCGGGTGGCCGGGCAGCGGGTTCCGACGGCGGCCGCGCGGGGGGGCCGGGCGGCGGCGCATCAAGAAACCATTGCCGTGGACTGAACACAGGTTTAGACTGCTGAACATGCGTTCAGCAGCGCCGCCTCAGAGCGACGCACCGAGTGATCTCACCGCCCGTGCGCGGGTCCGGGACACCGCCGTCGTGTTGTTCGGCAGTCGGGGTTTCCGGGTGGGCGTCCGCGCCATTGCGGACGCGGCAGGGGTCAGCCCGGCGCTGATCCTGCACCATTTCGGTTCCAAAGACGGCCTGCGGACGGCCTGCGACGAGTACGTGTTGGCCAAAATCGGCGCGTACAAGCAACAGGCCGTCGAACCCGGCTCGCCCACGGAACTTCTGGCGGCCATGGCGGAGCTGGAGGAAACGGCGCCGCTGGTCGGCTACGCCTTGCGGAGCCTGCAGTCCGGCGGCGAGCTGGCCCAGTCCTTCATCGAGCACTTCGCCGCCGACGCCGAGGCCTGGTTGGCCCACGGCGTCGCCGCCGGCACCATCCACCCGTCCGTCGACGAGAAGGCGCGCGCCCGCTATCTGACCATCCAGGGATTCGGGGCGATGCTGCTGGACCTGACGCTTCACCCGCCCGAAGATCCCACCGATTTTTCCGGCATCATGCGCGGCTTCCTGGAGCGGCACGGTCTGGCCAACATGGAACTCTACACGCAGGGCTTGATGACCAACCGCGACCTGCTCGACGCCTACCTGTTGTATGTGACAGACCCGCCCGGTTCCTGACCCGCCGCGTTTGTGTCCCGTCCGCGCCCCGCGCACGCTTGTTCCTTCCATATTCCGCCCGAAGCAGGTGGTTTCCATGTCTGAAGTGATCGACCTGAACCAAGTGGACAAGGCCTTCGGCTCCGTCCGCGCCCTGGACAAGCTCAACCTGGTGCTGGAACCCGGCGAGGTCCACGGCTTCCTCGGCCCCAACGGCGCCGGCAAGTCCACCACCATCCGCATCATTCTCGGCCTGTTGAAGGCCGACGCCGGAACCGTGCGGCTCTTCGGCGGGGACCCGTGGACCCGCGCGGTGCCCCTGCACCGCCGGCTGGCCTACGTTCCCGGTGACGTCAGCCTCTGGACCAAGCTGACCGGCGGCGAGGCGATCGACCTGTTTACCAGCCTCCGCGGCGGGATCGACCGCAGGCTCAAGGCCGAGCTGTTGGAACGCTTCCAACTGGATCCCACCAAGAAGACACGCTCCTACTCCAAGGGCAACCGGCAGAAGGTCGCGCTCGTCGCCGCCTTGGCCAGCGACGTCGAGCTTCTGGTGTTGGACGAGCCGACGTCCGGACTGGACCCGCTGATGGAACTGGAATTCCAGCAGTGCATCCGCGAGTCCAGGCACGCCGGAAAGACCGTGCTGCTCTCCAGCCACATCCTGGCCGAGGTGGAAGCCTTGTGCGACAAGGTCACCATCATCCGGGCCGGCCGCGCTGTCCAAACCGGTTCGCTCGCGGAGCTGAGGCACCTGCGGCGCACCGCGGTCGTCGTGGTGGCCGACGGCGATGCCACCGCGGTGGGCAGCCTCACCGGCGTGCACGACCTCCGGCGGGACAACGGGCGCGTGCACTTCACCGTCGACGAAGCCGCACTGCCGGCCGCGTTGGCGGCCCTGCTCCCGCTGGGTGTCCGCAGCCTGACCAGCACGCCGCCGACCCTGGAGGAACTGTTCGTCCACCAGTACGGCCCCGATGGGCGGGCTGCAGCCGAAAGCGGCAGGTCATGAGCACCTCGACCGCCGCGCCGGGGGTCTCCCGTGCGCACAGCCCACGGAATCAGGCGCTGGCCGGGACCGGCCGGCTGCTCCGCCTGGCGCTGCGGGTGGACCGGGTGCGGATCCCGGTCTGGGCGCTGGCCATCGGCGGGTTCATCAGCTACTTCGCGCTGGTGCTGCCCCAGGTCTACGGCGACCAGGCGGCATGGCAGAGCCGGGCGGCGATCATGCAGGACCCGTCCGGCGCCCTGCTGGCCGGCCCGGGGTACGGCCTGGAGAACTACGGCCTGGGCCCGATGCTGGCCAACGAAGTGCTGGGGATGCTGGCGGTGGCCACCGCGCTGATGTCCATCTTCTCGGTAGTCCGGCACACCCGGGCCAATGAAGAAGCCGGACGTGGCGAGCTCATCCTGGCCGGGCCCGTGGGACGACGCGCACCGCTGACCGCCGCGCTGGCGGTCATGCTGCTCACCAACCTGGCGGTGGCAGCGGCCCTGTTCGCCGCACTGGTGGCCAACGGTCTCGCGGCACTCGATTCCCTGTCGATGGCGGCCGGAGCGGCGCTGGTCGGGATCGTCTTCGGCGCGGTAGCGGCGCTGACCGCGCAGCTGAGCGAACATGCGCGGACAGCCAGCGGCATGGCCGGGGCGCTGCTGGGGCTGGCGTACATCCTCCGCGGCATCGGCGACGCCCAGGCGCTGGGCGGCACCGCGTT
>NZ_JBNHGL010000205.1:0-5072 GCF_059091245.1 Arthrobacter sp. Y3225116 | reverse complement strand
CGGCGGGGACCGCGCGGCCTCGCCCGAGCGACGCTTGGCTGTACGGCGCCACGGGGGCCGCGCGCGGAGCCTTAGCGCAGCCTTCGCGCACGCTATATGATGGCTTCCTAAAGTAATGAACTATAGGGAGCCCTCGTGAACCCATTCGCCGCTGCCGACGCCCCGCTGTACGAAGTCAAGGCCAACTTATTCAAGGGACTGTCCCATCCGGTCAGGATCCGGGTGCTGGAACTGCTTGCGGACGCTCCCGAGGTAACCGTGACCGAGCTGATGAACGAGACGGGCCAAGAGGCCTCCAACCTGTCCCAGCACCTGTCCGTCTTGCGCCGGCATAACCTCGTCCTGGCCGAACGCCGGGGCGTGCAGGTCTTCTACCGCCTGGCGTACCCTCAGGTGGCCGACCTGCTGACCGTGGCGCGCAGCCTCCTGCAGCAGCTCCTGCACACGGCCACGCAGCAACTGGCCGGCTTTAGTGCGGCCGACAACGGCACGACGGCATCAGCCCGGGAGGCGGGCACCAAGCAGGAGGCGCCATGAAGTCGTTGAGGGCGGCGGCCGCGCTGCTGCCCGGCAAGGCCGATTACGCTCAGCTGCCGCGCACCTGGCGGAACGACCTGGTGGCGGGCGTGACCGTGGGTATCGTCGCCCTGCCGCTGGCCTTGGCATTCGGCGTCAGCTCGGGCGCCGGCGCCGCGTCGGGATTGATCACAGCGATCGTCGCCGGCATCGTTGCTGCCGTTTTCGGTGGTTCCAACATCCAGGTGTCGGGACCTACCGGCGCCATGGTGGTGGTGCTTGCGCCGGTCATCGCCAGCCACGGGATATCGTCGCTCGCGCTGCTGACGCTCATGGCCGGCGTCATGGTGGCTGCCGCCGGCGTGCTGAAACTGGGCCGTGCCGTCAGCTTCATACCGTGGCCGGTCATCGAGGGCTTCACGCTGGGCATCGCCGTCATCATCTTCCTGCAGCAGGTGCCGGCCGCCTTCGGGACCGCACCGGGGCCCAGCTCCAACGCGGCCGTGTCGGCGGTCGAGGCCTTGGGCACCGCTTCCTTGGCGGGCTTGTTCTGGCCCGTCATCCTGGCGTTGATCGTGGCCGCCATCATGGTGGCCGCGCCGAAGATCAATCCACAGCTGCCCGGCTCCATCATCGGGATCATCGTCGCCACGCTTGTGGCCCAGCTGCTGAATGTGGACGTTGCACGGATCGGCGAACTTCCCAGCTCCTTGCCGGCCCCGTCCCTGCCCACCGTCGACCTGGCCCTGATCGGCGCACTGGCCGGGCCTGCCCTCACCGTCGCAGCACTGGCTGCCATCGAGTCGCTGCTCTCGGCCCGGGTAGCCGCATCCATCTCCGACACGGGCCCTTACGACGCGGACCGGGAGCTGGTTGGCCAGGGCCTGGCCTCGGTTGCCTCCGGCTTCTTCGGCGGGATGCCTGCCACCGGGGCCATCGCCCGGACGGCCGTGAACATCCGCGCCGGCGGGCGGACCCGGGCCTCCGTCGTCGTGCATGCCCTGGTGCTGCTGGGCGTCGTGTACCTGGCGACCGGGCCCGTCTCCCAAATCCCGCTGGCGGCGCTGTCCGGCGTGCTGATGGTGACCGCCGTCCGCATGGTCTCGCTGAACACCTTGCGCAGCGTCTTCGGCTCCACCCGGGCGGACACCACGGTCTTCATCGTCACCGCGGTCGTCACGGTGTCCTTCGACCTGATCCAGGCCGTCGTGATCGGCATCGTCTTCGCTGGGTTCTTCGCGCTGAGGGCGTTGGGCAATTCCAGCGGAGTCCACCGGGAGGAGATTCCCGGACCGGCCGCAGACGGCGACGAGCAGATCGCTGTCTTCCGGCTCGACGGCGCCCTGTTCTTCGGCGTCGCCGACCGGGTGCTGGAGCGAGTCTCTTCCATCCGCAATGTGCAGGTGGTGATCATCCGGATGTCCCAGCTGCAGATCCTCGACGCGACCGGGGCAAAGGTCGTGGCCGACCTAGTCACAGCGCTGGAGTGCCGCGGCGTCACCGTGCTCATCAAGGGGATTCAGGAACGCCATGTGGAGTTGGCCCGCCGGGTGGGGGTCTTGGAGTCATTGCGCCACGACAGGCACCTGTTCGGCGACCTGGACGCGGCGGTCGAGCATGCCCGCAGTCACGTCCGGCGCAACGGTGAAGCCCGGCGCACACAGCAGGCCTAAGGCGCGCCAACGGGCCCGCTTGCGTCAGGCGCGGTCGGCACCGCCGCCGCGACGCGCTTCGCCCGCGGCCCGGTAGGCAAAAACCGTGGCCGCGACGGCCAGCCCGACGGCGATGATTCCGAACGGGTTGCACAGCGCGGTGGACATTCCCAGGGCGGACGGACCGGCCAGCAGCGACATGATGGACGCGCCCTCTCCGGCGCCGCCGAAGTCCGGGACGGTGAAGCCGAAGGCGAACGCCAGCAGCCAGGCCAGCGCCGGCGCCACGACGGCCCGCACCGGGAGCAGCAGGCCCCGGCGGGCGGTCTCGAGGAGCTTCACGCCGGTCAGCAACAGCAAGACCAGCAGCACCGGGCCCAGGCTGATGCCCAGCCAGAGCACCATCTGCCCGCCGATGCCAAACAACACGCGTCCGGCCACCACCCACAGCGGCACCAGCACCGCCATCGGAATCGCCAGCCAAAGGACCAGGGTGCGGAGAAAACCCTGGCGGACGGCCGAGGGCGGCGGGACGACGGTACTGCTCATGCCCTCATGATAGGCGTGGTTCCCGGGCTCAAGCCCCTTCGAGCGCCTGTTGCGTGGCCAACGTGACATAGCGCGCGGCCTGGGCCATGGCCTGTTCCCGGCTGCCTGCCGCCTCGACCACGCTGGCGGCCGCATGCACCCCGTGTTCGGCCAGCCGGTCCGGCGCCAGGTCGATCTGCCCGGCGACGACGACGGCGGGGATGCCCCGTGCCTGGGCACGCCCGGCGATGCCCAGCGGCGCTTTCCCGAATTCGGACTGCCGATCCAGCGACCCCTCGCCGGTCAGCACCAGGTCTGCGTCCGCCAGGGCGGCCTCGAGGCCCACCAGATCGGCGACGACGTCGAACCCCGGCTCCACCCGGACCCCGGCCAGCGCCAGGAAGCCGGAGGGGAAGCCGCCGGCCGCGCCCGCGCCCGCCACGTTGACGTCGCGGCCGGTTGCCTTCAGCAGCACCTGGGCCCAGTGCTGCAGCGCCTCGTCGAGCAAGCGGCGCGAGACCGCGTCGGCGCCCTTCTGTTCCCCGAAAGCGTGCGCCGCCCCGTCCGGCCCGTACAGCGGATTCGAGACGTCTGCCGCTATCCGGATCACGGTCTCCGCCAGGCGCGGGTCCAGGCCGGAGGCGTCCAGGTGGTCCGCGGTGGCCAGGGCCGCGCCGCCGAGCAGGACTTCGGCGCCGCCGCCGGTAAGCACCTTCAGGCCCAGCGCGCGGAGGGCGCCGGACCCGCCGTCGGTCATGGCGGAGCCGCCCACCCCGAGCACGATCTCGGTGGCGCCGGCGTTCAGTGCCGCCTCAATCAGCTGGCCGGACCCGTAGGAGTGGGCCGTGAGCGCCGACTGCACGCTGGGCTCGGTGAGCAGCAAGCCGGATGCCCGCGCGGTTTCAATGACGGCGGTCTTGCCGTCCGGCCGCTCCAGCATGGCCCAGGATGCGGTGACCTCACGCTCCAGCGGCCCCACGACGCGTTCGGTGTGCTCGGCCGCACCGGCGGAGAGGGCAGCCTCCAGGGTGCCCTCGCCGCCGTCGGCAACCGGGAGCAGCTGCACGTGGGCGTCCGGGTAGACCCGCAGCACGCCTTCGGCCATTGCGGCGGCCGCCTCGGCGGCCGTCAAGGTTCCCTTGAACTTGTCCGGTGCAATCAAGACCTTCATGCGGACTCCCTCTGCGGCCAGCTGCCGCGTTCAGCCATCACTTCGGCCAGAATATCGGCGCGGTCGGAGACTATGCCATCCACTCCCAGTGCCAGCAGCCGTTCCATCTCTGCGCGGTCGTTGATAGTCCACACGTGCACCTTTAGGCCGGCCCGGCGGCAGCGCCGCACGAACCCGGGCGTGACTACCGTGAACGGACCGTACTTCACCGGCACCTGCACCGCGTGGACGCGGACCAGCCGGGCCAACAGGCCCGCCAGACCTATATACCCCAAAAGATATATTGCCAGCGTCGCATATACTCCGCCGGATCCCGCAACGGGGCGGCTCAGGCCGCGCAGCACGCGGAAGCGGCGGCGGTCGGAAAAGGAAGCCACCAGCACGCGGTCGTGCGCGTCGTAGGCCTCGATCAGCCGGGCCAGTTCGTCCGCGGCGGCCATGTCTTTCACGTCCACGTTGAGTCGCACGTCCGGCCACGCGGCCAGCAACTCCTCGAACGTGGGGATCGGCTCGCCGGAGATCCGTACCTGCGCCAGCTGGCCGGCCGTGTGCGCCGCCAGCTCTCCGCGGCCGTCGGTAGTACGCTCCAGCGTCCGGTCGTGGAAGGCCATCAGCACGCCGTCGCGGGTGGACCTGACATCGGTTTCCAGGTAGGCGTAGCCGAGATCGACTGCCGCGCGGAACGCCGCCATCGAGTTCTCCCGACCCTCCAACGAGAAACCACGGTGCGACAGTGCAAGTGGCCCGCCCTGCCCGGAACCGGGAAACGTAGGATTGAGGTAGGGGCTGGCACTGCTCACATTCGGTACTCTACCGGCCCCCGCCGCGACTGCCGATGAGGAGGAACCCATGCGTCTTGCCGTGGTGCAGGCTGCCGGGCTGCTCGGCGACGGGTCCCGGCCGCGGTGCCGGAAGTGGCTGGAACAGGCGGCCGGGCTGGGTGCACAGCTGCTGGTGCTGCCCGCCGGGTTCGCCCCGCATTTCCGCCGCGAACTGGGCGGACTCGCGGCGCGCCACGGGGTCGCGGTGGCGGCCGGCAGCAGCACCCACGGCAACGGTACCGAACTGTGGCTGTTCGACCCGGCCGGCGGCCTCCAGGCCTGCACGGACGCTGCCGCCGTCGTGTCGCTGGAGGGGCTGCTCATCGGGCTGGCTGCGGAGGACGACGCCGGCGCGGTCGCCCTGGCGGCGGGCGGCGGCTCCCG
>NZ_JBNHGL010000204.1:0-5088 GCF_059091245.1 Arthrobacter sp. Y3225116 | reverse complement strand
CCGACCTCCCGCCGGACGAGGGAGCGGCGGCTCTGAAGCGCGTCGGCCTCGCCGGCCGCATCGGGCAATTGGAGCGTGGCGAGGACACCCAGCTCAAGCGCGGCGGCGAACCGTTGACCACCTCCGAGCTGGCCCGGCTGATGCTGGCGAGGGCCTCGCTGGGCGATCCGCCGCTGCTGGTCTTGAACCGGCTCGACGCCGATTTGGACCGGCAGGGGATCGACATGCTGTCGGAATTCATCCGGGACTACCCTGGAGTGGTGGTGTTCGCCTCCGACCACCCGGACGCGCTCGGCGTGGAGTACACGGACTGGAACATAGACTGCGCCCACGCGGGCCTGGACCTGGTCTGGCGCCGGCATGCCGGAGGCAGGTGACGGCCGGTGGAGGAAACACCTGGCGGGAGCGAAGCGCCGGCGGCCCCGCGCCTTCCATGGGAAGGGCCGGGCGGGCGCCCACCCGGGTGCCGGGCGTGAGCGGAAGCACCACGCCGCATCCCGGGGTGCCCGGGCGGGCGGGGATATCTTTAGTCCGTGGTCAAAGTTGTGGGAATCATTCAGCCGGTGGAAACCAAGGAGCTGTCGGCCGAGGGTGATACGTATGCCGAAGCCAAGGCCGCGATCGAAGCGCAGGTGCCCGAAGGCTGGCGGCTGCTGCAGATCAAGACGCAGTAGGCACTGAGGCGCTCAAGACGCAGTAGGCACCAAGGCGCTGCCGGGGGCCGGCTACTCGCCGAACAGCCCGCGGATGTCGGTGGCGGTGAGCTTGGAGGAGAACATCGCATCGTCTTCGAGCACCGAGGCGATCAGTTTGGCCTTGCGTTCCTTCAGGGCCATAACCTTCTCTTCGATCGTCCCGCGGGCCACCATCCGGTAGACCATGACGTTCTTGGTCTGGCCGATCCGGTGCGTGCGGTCCACCGCCTGGGCCTCGGTCGCCGGATTCCACCAGGGGTCCAGCAGGAAACAGTAGTCGGCCTCGGTGAGGTTCAGGCCGAAGCCGCCGGCCTTGAGGCTGATCAGGAACACCGGCGCATTGCCGTTCTTGAACGTGTCGATGACGTCGGCGCGGCGGCGGGTGGAGCCGTCCAGGTAGCAGTATTCGATGCCGGCCGCGTCCAACTGCTGGGCGGTCTTCTTCAGGTAGCTCGTGAACTGGCTGAAGATCAGCGCCCGATGCCCCTCGCCGAGGACGTCTTCGAGTTGCTCGAACAGGACGCCCAGCTTGCTGGAGGGGACCGACGAGTATTTCGGATCCACCAGCGAGGGATCCAGGCTCAAGAGCCGCAACAGGGTCAGCGACTGGAAGATCGTGAACCGGTTCTTGTCCATGTCCTCGACCAGCCGCAGCACCTTCTGCCGTTCGCGCTGTAGGTGCGTGTCGTAGATCCGCCGGTGCTTGGGCGTCAGCTCCACCTCGAGGATCTGCTCCTGCTTTTCGGGCAGGTCGTCGGCCACGGCCTCCTTGCTGCGGCGCATCATCAGCGGTTTGATCCGGTGGCGCAGTTTCTGCAGCAGCTCCTTGTCCTGGCTGCGTTCGATCGGCCGCTGGTACTGGTCCACAAACCGGACCGCGGACGGGAAGAGCCCGGGCGCGACGATGGAGAAGATGGACCAGAGCTCCATGAGGTTGTTCTCCATGGGCGTGCCGGTGATGGCCATCTTGAAAGGCGCGTGCAGGTCGCGGGCGCACTGATGGACCTTGGTGGCGCGGTTTTTGACGAACTGGGCTTCATCCAGGATCAGCCCGGCCCAGTCCATCTCCTTGTAGGTGTCGAAATCCAGTCGGAACAGCGTGTAGGACGTGACGATGACGTCGGTGTCCGCCGCGATCTCGGACAGCGGCCGGCCGCGGCCCTGGGTGTCGGTGATGCTCTCGACCCGGAGGTCTGGGGCGAAGCGCCGGCTCTCGTTGACCCAGTTGGACACCACCGAGGTGGGTGCCACGACCAGGAACGGCCGGGCGGTGGCCGGGTCGCCCTGCTGTTTGGCATGCAGCAGCAGGGCCAGGGTCTGCAGCGTCTTGCCGAGTCCCATGTCGTCCGCCAGCACGCCGCCCAACCGGTGCCGCCAGAGGAAGGCGAGCCAGTTGAAGCCTTCGGCCTGGTAGGGGCGGAGGTCGGCGTGCAGGCCGGCCGGCAGCGGGGTCTGCTCGACTGTTTCCAGTTCCAGCAGCCCCTGCACCGATTCGCGCCAGGTACGCGCCTGCACCGTTTCGGTGGCGACTTCCTCCAGGTCCTCCCAGAGGGACGCCTGGTAGCGGCTGATCTGCAGCTGTTCGCCCGATTCCCGGTCCTGCATGTGGCGGGCTTCGTCCACGAGCTGGCGGAGCCGGTCGAAGACCGGCTGCTCCAACGACAGGTAGGACTTGTCCACCAGCAACAGCCGCGTCTGGCCGCGGGCCAGGGCCTTGAAGATGTTCCCGAACGGGACGGTGCGGCCGGCCACGCGGACCATGACGCCCAGGTCGAACCAGTCGCTCTCGTCGGTCTCCACCGTGCTGATGGTCAGCTCGGGTGCCTCGGTGAGTTCCTGGTAGTCGGGTTTGTCGCCGACAACATCCACGCGCACGCCGTCGACCTGTTCGAGCGCCGGCAGCGCGTAGCGGGTGAAATCCACGGTGGCCATGTCCCGGAGGGTGCGCGCCGCCGTCGTGCCCACGCCCGGCACCGCCGCGGCCGCCTCCAGCAGGTCCTGCTCGGCCGGCAGGTCGCGGTAGTGGCTGCCGTCGGGCTGCTCATCGACCGGCAGGCGCAGCGGCTTGTCCCCGTGGCGGTACTCGAGGTGCCAGCCGAGCTGCAGCACGTTGCCCTTGCGGTAGGAGGCGGTCAGCACGAGCTCCGGGGGGACGATCTCCGGGAAGCTCACCGAACCGTCGCTGCTGACGACGGCGATGCGCTGGCTGAGCACGGGGTAGTAGCGCTCCATGAACTGCTCGACGTCGGCGGCCGGCACCTTCAGCGGGGTGCCGGAGAGCAGCAGGTTCGCTTCCTGGTCGGTCACCGGATGCCCGGTCGGGGCCAGCGTGATGACGGTCTGTCCGTCGACGGCGTAGTGGTAGACGCCGTGCGTGCCGACGATGCCCGCCGTCCCGGTGGGCAGTTCCCGCCCGTCGATCCGCAGCGACGGGGTGAGGACCAGGTCCGCGGTCGCCGGCCCGGTCTCCCCGCCGGTTTCCGGGCTGGGGGCTTCCGCCGCGGGGGCGTCAGCGGAAGCGTCGGCCGGCCCGTCCCGGTGGGCGTCCAGACCGATGACGGCCTGTTCCCGGACCTCGACGACGGTGTCCGCCTTGGCGCCGATCAGGGCGATGCCCAGCCGCTTGGCCTCGGCGAAGAGTTCCCACAAGAGCGGGCTGCTGAACTCGTCCAGGAAAAGCCAATCGTTGTCTTCGCCGAAGTAGGTGAGGCCGGTGGCCCGGTGCAGCGGCGCGAACTGGCTGAACCAGCGGTGCTGTTCGGGGTCCAGCGGCAGGCCATAAGTCTTGTAGCTGATGGTGTTCCAGCGCAGCTTGCTGCGGATCCACCGCCCGGTCTCGTTCTGCAGCACCGGACGGACCCCGACGCGCAGCCGGTTCCCGGCCCTGCGCGTCCAGTTCGGGCCCGGCGCGGAGGCCTGCGGCAGGGAGAGGCCCGAGGGGCGGTACTGGCGGTCCTGCCGGCGTCCGGGTTCCAGGAGCTCGAACTGAAGTCCCAGCGGAGCCGTACTTTTCGCCTTGGCCTTCGACGGCTTGCCGGTGTCCTGCCGGCTGGGGTCCGGCGTGCCGCCGATGAGCCCCTCCAACGAATCTTGCCAGCCGGCCGGTTCCGGTTCCGGCTCGCGCGCGAAGGCCTGGCTGGAGATGACGTGCTGGCTGTTGCTGGCCAAGAGCACGGCGGCCACGTGCTTGCAGTCGTCGCCCACCGGGCAACTGCAGGATGACGATGCCGGGCGCCACTGCCCGCCCTTGCCGGTTTCCAAGTAGATCCGGCAGCGGTACGGCAGGGCGGCGGTGCCTATGACCTTGGCGGTCAGCAGCCGGACGGAGGGGTCCCAGACTGGTTCTGCAACGGAGCCATCGGAGGCGTAGATTTTGCCGCGGGCAAAGGCGGCGCCGCCCACCAACCGGATGATTTCGCTGACGTCAACCAGCGGAAAAGTGAGAGCGGCCATGGCTTCCATCATCTCACGCTGGAAGCGGCGTCCGGCACCTGCCGCTGGCGTTGTGGACGGGGGAGGACGACGGCGAGGGGCGCGCTCCGCCGTCGTCCTGCGCCGTGGAAGCTACAGGGTCCTGAAGACCTTCGGCTTCTTGTCCTTGGTGTCGAGGATCAGCGCCAGCGCGATGCCGAGCAGCCAGACGTCCTTGGCCAAGGGAGTGCCCTCGGAGCTGGGGCGGACGCCGCCTTCGGTGGTCATGTGGGGGGTGTTGAAGTACATGGCCAGCATTGAACCGGAGAAGGCGGTCAAGCCCAGGCCGGCCAGCCGGCTGGGCACGAACGGCAGCAGCAGGGCCGCGCCGAGGGCGATCTCGCCGTACGCGAGCAGTTTGCCGAACTTCTCGGGGTCCATTTCCTGCAACTGGGGGATCGCGCGGCTGCCCATCTCCTGCATGGCCGCGGCACTGTCCCTGTCCAGCTTCCGCTTGCCCAGGCCGGAGTTGAAGATGAACGCGCCGGTGGACAGGCGCAAGGGGATATGGCTCAGTTTCATCGGATGTCCTTCTCCCGTAGGTGGCTGTCATATTCGAGCCTACGGTCCTGCCGCAGTGTCCGCTAGGGCCCCACGCAGGGTCCGTCAGGGCGGGAGCACGCACGCTGTGGGAAAATTGCCGGGCGCGGTATTTAAGGAACGCTGGGTCCCTAAACCGGCGCTGCCCCTACCTCTTGGCGGCCCGGAGCACGCGTGCCACTGGCCCGCTCCGCAACCGGCGCTGCCCTTCTACTTCTTGGCGGCCCGGATCACGCGTGCCACCGCCCGACCTCCGATCCAGACCAAGGGGATCAGTACGGCGTACAGCGCGACGGTGTTCGGCCGGAACGTGGCGGGTCCGCTGCCGTGGCCGATGTAGGCGCCGAGCGGAACAGCGCCACCGCCGCCGCCACCGCCGGCG
>NZ_JBNHGL010000203.1:0-5111 GCF_059091245.1 Arthrobacter sp. Y3225116 | reverse complement strand
CGAACCGGACCACCAGCGCACCGCCGAAGGGGCGCCGGCCGACGACCTCCACGCGGTCGTCGAGTCCGATCCGCTCGGCGCTGAAGAAGCGCAGGAGGTCGGCATCGGCGTCGCTGATCCGGGTGATCCGGCCGGTGTGTCCGCCGTCGAGTTCTTCCAGCTGCACCGCGCTGGGGACGTGGACGGTGCCGTCCGCCGCCGGGATGGGGTCGCCGTGCGGATCGCGCTGCGGGTGGCCCAGCTTAGCCGCCATCCGGTCGATGAACATGTCGGAGACGGTGTGTTCGAGCAGCTCGGCCTCGTCGTGGACTTCGTCCCAGGCATAGCCGAGTTCCTGCACCAGGAAGGTCTCCAGGACCCGATGCCGGCGGACCATGGTCAGGGCCAGCCGGCGGCCGGCGTCGGTCAGTTCGATGGCGCTGTACGGCCGGTGGTCCACCAGCTGCAGCTCCACCAGCTTGCGCACCATCTCGGAGACCGAGGAGTTGGCCACCCCGAGCCGGCCGGCCAGCTGCGAGGAGGTGATGGGCTTGTCCTGCCACTCGGTGAAGGCGTAGATGACCTTGACGTAGTCCTGCACGCTGGACGAGCCGCTGCTCAGCGCGGTTTTCCTGGCCGGGGGCATGCGTCTCACTCTCTCGTCGAACGTCTGTCAGGACGGCAGGTTGGCGGCGGCGGCGCCGGAGCCGGGCTGCGCGGGGGAGCCCGCCCCTGCGCGGCGCCGGGCCAACTGCCAGATTACCCCGGTCCGCGGCGCGCCCAGGTAGACCGCGAGGAAGACCAGGGCCTGGGCCAGGACCACCGCCGCGCCGGTGGCGACGTCCAGATAGTAGCTGGCGTAGATGCCGGCGACCGAGGCGGCTGCGGTGACGGAGGCGGCAATCGCCAGCATGGCATCGAACCTGCGGGTCAACAGGAACGCGGTCGCCCCCGGGGTGATGAGCATGGCCACCACCAGCACGATGCCGACCGCCTGCAGCCCGACGACGACGGTGATCGCCAGCAGCCCGAGCAGCAGCACCGACAGCCAGCGGGTGCTGAGCCCGATGGCGTGGGCGTGGATGCGGTCGAAGGCGAACAGCGTCAGGTCGCGGCGCTTGAACAGCAGCACGCACAGCGCCACGGCGCCGAGGATGAGCACCTGCAGCAGTTCGCCGTCGCTGACGCCAAGCACGTTGCCGAAGAGGATGTGCTGCAGGTCGGTCTGGCTGGGCGTCTTGGAGATGATGGCCAGACCGGCCGCGAAGAACGCCGTGAACACCACGCCGATCACGGTGTCGCCCTTCAGGCGGGTGGAGGATCGCACGCCGCCGATCAGCGCCACCGCCGCGGCGCCGAAGATGAACGCACCCAGCGAGAACGGCACCCCGACGATGTAAGCCAGCGCGACGCCGGGGAGCACGGCGTGGGAGACCGCATCGCCCATCAGCGACCAGCCCATCAGGATCAGCCAGCAGGACAGCACCGCCGACACGACGGAGGCGGCCAGCGTTACCACCAGGGCGCGGGTGAGGAACCCGTACTGCAGGGGTTCCAGCAGCCAGTTAAACAGCTCCACTGTGGGTTCCTTCCCCGGGACCGGCCAGCGCCGAGCCGAAGGCCAGGGCCAGGTTTTCGTTGGTGAGCACGTCTGCCGGCCGGCCGTGCGCGAGTATTTTCTGGTGCAGCAGGATGGCCTCGTCGCACAGCTGCGGGATGCCGGCCAGGTCGTGGGTGGAGATCAGGATCGTCCTGCCCTCGTCGCGCAGTTCCTTCAGCAGGGCGACCAGGACCGCCTCGGAGGCCTTGTCCACCCCGGCGAAGGGCTCATCGAGCAGCAGCAGGCCGGCGTGCTGGGCTATGCCGCGGGCCACGAAGGCGCGCTTGCGCTGGCCGCCGGAGAGTTCGCCGATCTGCCGGTGCTGAAGGTGGCGCAGGCCGGTGCGTTCCAGGGCTGCGTCGACCGCCTCTCGGTCGGGGCGGCGGGGGCGGCGCATCGGTCCGAGCCGACCGTAACGGCCCATCATCACGACGTCGCGCACGGAGACCGGAAAAGTCCAGTCGACGTCTTCGGACTGCGGCACGTAGCTGGCCAGGTTCAGCTTCCTCGCCTGCCGGGGCGACAGCCCAAACAGTTCCACCGTGCCCGACGCCGGGTGGACCAGTCCCATCAGCGACTTGAACAGCGTGGACTTCCCGGAGCCGTTGACCCCGATCAGCCCGCAGATGGTTCCCGGCGCCACCGTAACGGAAACGCGGTCCAGGGCGACGACGTCGTTGTAGGCCACGGTGAGGCCGAGCACGGAGATGGCGGCGGCGCCGGGCGGGAGGTGGGGGGTGCTCACGGGGCCAGTCCTTCCTTGATCAGGGAGATGTCGTGCCGGATCAGCTCCAGGTGGGTGGGCACGGGGCCATCCGGTCCCGAGAGGGAGTCCACGTACAGCGGCGTGATGAGGCGGGCGCCGGTGGCGGCGGCGACCTGTTGCATCGATTCCGGATTGACGGTCGATTCGCAGAACACCGCCGGGATCCGGTGTTCGGCGACCTGACCGATCACGTCCTTGATTTGCCGGGGCGTGCCCTCGGCATCGGAGTTCACCGGCCAGAGATAGGCCTCACGCAGCCCGGCGTCGCGGGCCAGGTAGGAGAAGGCGCCTTCACAGCTGACCAGGGCCGGAACGGCCGACGGATCGGCGAAGGCCGACGCCAGGCCGGCCATCAGCACGTCCAGCTCCCGATGGTATTCCGCGCCGTTGCGGCGAAAGTCGGCGGCGTGTGCGGGCAGCAGGCGGCTGAAGGCGTCAACGATGTTGTCCACGTAGACCTTCGCAGCCTTCGGGGACATCCACGCGTGGGGGTTCGGCTTCCCAGCATAATTCCCGGCGGTGATGCCCACCGGCTCCACGCCGTCGCTGAGGACCACGTGCGGGGCCGGGACGGCATGCAGGAAGCGTGCGAACCAGCGTTCGAGGCCCAGCCCGTTGTCGAGAATGAGGTCCGCGTCCTGGGCCCGCACCAGGTCCGACGGCGTGGGCTGGTAGCCGTGGATTTCCGCGCCAACCTTGGTGATGGACGCAACCTCCACGTGGCCGCCGCCGATCGTGTCGGCCATGTCGGCCAGCACGGTGAACGTGGTCAGCACCAGCGGCCGCTCCGACGCGGCGGCGGACTCCGGCGGCGGGGCACAGCCGGTGGCGGCCAGCACGAAGGCAACGGCCAGCAGGAACCCCCTCGCGCAAAGTTTCGGCATGCCTAAATTTTGCAGGACGGCCAGCCTCAAAACAAGCGCGGGAGGAAAATGTCCGGGGACCGGCGTCAGATCTTTCTCGCCCGCCAGCTGTGGGTCAGGTAGGGCAGGTCGATCATGGCCCCGGGGGAGTGGCCCAGATGGTCGTGCAGGTACCAGTCGAGGTTGCCCAGGACCTTCGCCCGGGTGGCCTCCGCCGCGCGCAGGTAGTAGCTGCGCGTTTTGACCAGCTCCATCACGTCGCCGGTGCTGAGCCGGTCCAGCCACCGGGTCTCGTGCCCTTCCGGCGGGCCGAACTCCGGGCCGACGCGGGGGCGGAAACCGGGCTTGAGCACGTCGCCGGCATGCATGATGCGCGAGAGCCGGTGCACCCACGGCACGCCGGTATCCAACTGGTTCCACACCAGGCCCAGGGTCCCGCCGGGTTTGAGGATGCGGGCGGCTTCGGTGCTTGCCCGCAGCGGATCGGTCCAGTGCCAGGCCTGGGCCACGGTGACCACGTCCATCCCGGCGTCGGGGAGGCCGGTGTCCTCGGCGGTGCCCACCATGGTGGCCACGCCCGGGAGGTTCCGCTCCAGCTGCGCGAGCATGTCCGCCGAGGGATCCACGGCAACCACCCGCAGCCCGCGGGCGGACAGGGCGGCGGTGTACTTTCCGGTGCCGGCTCCCACGTCCGCGGCATCCCGGGCGCCGGCCGGCAGCAGCCAGTCGACGGCGTCGTCGGGGTAGCCGGGACGGATGCGGTCGTAGTGTTCGCCGCCCTGCTGGAAGGTGTTGGCGTAGGCGCGCCGTTGCTCATCGTCCATCCGGGGGCCGCTGTGTGCCACGTGGTGCTCCTCGTGCGGCGGCGTGCTACCGGCCCTCGCCGGCGGCCTCGACGCTGCCGGCGGCCTCGTCGTCGTACGCCGCAGCGGCCGACCCGGCGGGGCGCTGTCCGCGCAGCTCAGGGTTCAGGCGGTGCAGGGCCTCCACGTGGAGCAGGCCATTGGTGGCCAGCGCGTTGCCGCCGAACGGGCCGTCTTCGCCCTCCAGCGAGCTGAACCGCCCGCCGGCTTCGGTCACGATCGGCACCAGGGCGGCCATGTCGTAGAGGTTCAGTTCCGGCTCGCAGGCGATGTCCACGGCGCCCTCGGCCACCAGGCAGTAGGACCAGAAATCGCCGAAGGCCCGCGTGCGCCAGACGGATTCGGTCAGGCCGAGGAAGTCGGCCAGGTTCCCGCGTTCCTTCCAGCCGCCCAGGCTGGAGTAGGACAGCGACGCGTTCTCCAGCCGGTCCACGGCGGAGACCTGGAGCCGGGTCGCGGTGGCCAGCGAACGTCCCGTGTAGGCGCCGGTTCCCTTGGCGGCCCACCAGCGCTTGCCCAGTGCCGGCGCGCTGACCAGCCCGACCACCGGCTGCCCCTCGTCCACCAACGCGATCAGGGTGGCCCAGACCGGTACGCCCCGGACAAAGTTCTTGGTGCCGTCAATCGGGTCGATGATCCAGCGGCGGGCGCCGTGGCCGCTGCTGCCGAATTCTTCGCCGAGCACGGCGTCGCGCGGGCGGGAGCGGGAGAGCTGCCCGCGGATTGCCTCTTCGGCGGCACGGTCGGCGTCCGTGACCGGCGTCAGGTCCGGCTTGGTCTCGACCTTCAGGTCGAGTGCCTTGAAGCGGGCCATGGTCTGCGCGTCCACGGAGTCGGCCATCACATGGGCCAGGCGCAGGTCGTCGTTGTAGCTTTGCGAAGCGTGGGTCATAGGTTTCAACCTATCGGTAAGTGAAGTGCGGACGCGGGAGGCGGAGCTGCAGCCCGGCCGGCGGCCCTTAGACGGTGCCGAGTTCTTTGGCCTCGGGGCGCTCTTCGGCGCCCAGCAGGCGGCGCAGCGACGCAAGCCTCGCCGCCCC
>NZ_JBNHGL010000202.1:0-5191 GCF_059091245.1 Arthrobacter sp. Y3225116 | reverse complement strand
CGGGCGGGAACAGCGGATCGACCTGAACCGGGACTGGACGCCCAACGGATTCGTGGCCGACGAGTCGCTGGCCTTCTACGAGTACTGGACCGACGTGCGGTACCTGACGGACATGGTCAACCCCGGCGTCGGCGTGGTGCTGGGAGTCGGGACCGCCCACGCCGGGGAATTCGGCGGCGTGGACAACATCGCGATCGCCAAGGGCGAGCTGGCCGAGGCCGTGCCGGACGGCGGTACCGTCGTGCTCAATGCCGACGATCCCCGCGTCCTGGCCATGGCCGCCCGCACCCGGGCCCGCATCCTGTACTTCAGCTCGAACGATGACTTCACCCTGCCCGACGGGAGCACCGCGCCGTTGCTGCGGGCCCGCGGCGCCCGCGTCAACGACGACGGGCACCCCGAATTCACGCTCCGCTTCCCGGACGGCTCCGAGCAGCCGGTAACCTCCGGGCTGATCGGCATCCACCACGTGACCAACCTGCTGGCCGCCGCCGGCGCCGCCTGGGCGCTGGGCGTGCCGGCCGAAACCATCGCCGCCGGCCTGAACGGGGCCGGCCCCGCCAGCCGCTGGCGGATGGAACGCACCGAGCGCGCCGACGGCGTCACGGTGATCAACGACGCCTACAACGCCAACCCCGAATCCATGCGGGCAGCGCTGCGCACGCTAGCCGAACTCGGCCGCGGCCGCCGCACCTGGGCGGTGCTGGGCGAAATGCTGGAACTGGGCGAAGACTCCGTGCAGGCCCACGACGCGATCGGGCGGATAGTGGTCCGGCTGAACATCTCCCACCTGATCGTGGTGGGAGCGGGAGCCAAGGCCATGCACAACGCCGCCGTGTTGGAAGGCTCCTGGGGCGACGAATCGCTCTGGGTCGCCACGCCCGAGGAGGCCCGCGGGGTGCTCGAGGAGAAACTGGAACCGGGCGACCTGGTGCTGTTCAAGTCCTCCAACTCGTCCGGGCTGCGGTTCCTGGGCGACCGGATAGCATTAGGAAATCCGTCGACGGACGGCCCCGAGGCGGCTGCAGCGCGCAGACCCGAAACCCAACAGGAAGGCCAGGCGCAGTGATAGCCCTGCTGATCGGCTCTGCCCTGGCGCTGGTCCTGTCCCTGCTCGGCACGCCCTTGTTCATCAAGCTGTTGGTGCGGAGAGGCTACGGCCAGTTCATCCGCGACGACGGCCCGACGGCGCACCACACCAAGCGCGGAACGCCCACCATGGGCGGCGTGGTCATCGTGGCCGCGGTGATGCTCTCCTACTTTGCCACGCACCTGATGATGTGGATGATGAACGGGGAAGCGCATTCCGGGCCCACCGTCTCCGCCGGCGTCCTCATGCTGCTGATGGCCGGCATGGGGCTGGTCGGTTTCCTGGACGACTTCATCAAGATCTCCAAGCAGCGCAGCCTCGGGCTGCGGGCCTGGGCCAAGATCGTGCTGCAGGGCATCGTCGGCATTCTCTTCGCCGTCCTGGCGCTGAACTTCCCGGACAACGCGGGCCGCACC
The DNA here is from genome assembly GCF_059091245.1 of Arthrobacter sp. Y3225116. Classification (NCBI taxonomy): domain Bacteria; kingdom Bacillati; phylum Actinomycetota; class Actinomycetes; order Micrococcales; family Micrococcaceae; genus Arthrobacter; species Arthrobacter sp. Y3225116. The sequence continues at coordinate 3,685 of NZ_JBNHGL010000202.1, read as the reverse complement.
CCGGCGTCGATGAACATCTCCTTCGCCCGTGACATCCCGTGGCTGGACCTCGCCTTCGGCGGCACCGTGCTCGGCACTATCCTGTTCATCATCTGGTCGAACGTCATTGTCACCGCAGCCACCAACGGCGTGAACCTGACCGACGGGCTGGACGGGCTCGCGGCGGGCGCCTCGGTGATGGTCTGCGGCGCCTACATGCTGATGGGCATCTGGCAGTTCAACCAGAGCTGCGGCTCGGTCAAGGTCCCAGGGGAGGTCTGCTACGAGGTACGCGACCCGCTGGACCTGGCGCTGCTGGCAGGAACCATGGCCGGCGCGCTGATCGGCTTCCTGTGGTGGAACACCGCCCCCGCCAAGATCTTCATGGGCGATACTGGGTCGCTGGCAATCGGCGGCGCGATCGCCGGGTTCGCCATCCTGTCCCGCAGCCAGCTGCTGCTGGTGGTCATGGCGGGCCTGTTCGTGATCATCTCGCTGTCCGTGATCATCCAAGTGGTCTACTTCAAGCTCAGCGGCGGCAAACGCGTCTTCAAGATGGCCCCGCTGCAGCACCACTTCGAGCTCAAGGGATGGGCCGAAGTCACCGTCGTCGTCCGCTTCTGGATCATCGCCGGGCTGTGCGTGGCGGCCGCGCTGGGCATTTTCTACGCCGAATGGGTGTTGGGCTCATGAGCCGGCTCGACGCACTCACCTCCTGGGACGCGGACTGGTCCGGGCTGCGCGTGGTGGTCGCCGGCATCGGGCTGTCGGGATTCTCCGCGGCCGACACGCTGATCGAACTGGGCGCGGCCGTCGTCGTCGTCGACGGCAGCGACACGGCGGAAAACCGGGCCAAGGCCGACACATTGAAGATTGTCGGGGCCCGGCAGGTTCTGCTGGGCGAAGACCACACCGGCGCACTGCCCGACGTCGGCGGGGAGCCGGCCGAACTGGTGGTCACCTCGCCGGGCTGGCAGCCGCGGACACCGCTGCTGGCCGCCGCGGCGGACGCGGGGATTCCCATCTGGGGCGACGTGGAACTGGCGTGGCGGGTCCGCGAACGCGCCGGCCGCCGCACCGCCGAATGGCTGGCCATCACCGGTACGAACGGCAAGACCACGACGGTGGGGATGGCCGAATCCATGCTGCAGGCGGCCGGGCTGCGCGCGATCGCCGCCGGCAACGTCGGCACGCCCATCCTGGACGCGGTGCGTGATCCCATCGGCTACGACGTCATCGCCGTCGAGCTGTCGAGCTTCCAGCTGCACTGGACCCACACCATGTCCCCGCTGGCCTCCGTGGTGCTTAACGTGGCCGAAGACCACGTGGACTGGCACGGGACCTATGAGGCGTACCTGGCCGACAAGGCCAGGATCTACGAGCGGACCAGGATCGCGTGCGTCTACAACGCCGAGCAGCGCGAGACCGAGGAAATGGTCGAGGAGGCCGACGTCGTCGAGGGCTGCCGGGCGATCGGCTTCACGACCGGAATGCCGGCGGTCAGCATGGTCGGCGTCGTGGAGAACCTGCTCGTGGACCGGGCCTACATCGAAGAACGCCGGGACTCCGCTACCGAGCTGGCCGGCCTCGGCGACCTCGGTGACCCGGCGCCCCGGCACCAGGTGGCCAACGCCCTGGCCGCCGCCGCCCTGGTCCGGGCGTACGGCGTGGAACCGGCCGCGGTCCGCGAAGGACTGCGGCGGTTCGATCCGGGGGCACACCGGATCCAGAAGGTGCTGGAGCACGCCGGTGTGCTGTGGGTCAATGACTCCAAGGCGACGAACCCGCATGCGGCGTCGGCCTCGCTGGCATCCTTCTCCTCGGTCGTATGGATCGCCGGCGGACTCTCCAAGGGCGTCAGCTACGACGAGCTGATCGCCGACCACGCACGCAGGCTGAAAGCTGTGGTGCTGATCGGCAGGGACAACACCGCCCTCCTGGCCTCGCTGCAGCGACACGCACCGGATGTCCCGGTCGTCCACGCGCACCCGGGAGACACTGGAGGCAGCGCCCCGGAGGCGGAGGACACCGACGGCGAAACCGTGATGGCGGCGGCCGTGGAAGCGGCAGCGGGCATCGCCGCCGGCGGGGACACCGTGCTGATGGCGCCTGCAGCCGCCTCGATGGACCGGTTCACGTCCTACGCCCACCGGGGCAATGCGTTCATGGAAGCGGTCCGCCGGTACGGAGAGGGACAGGCACCGTCGACTAAGGAGCAGTAATGGCCACCACCCGCAGCGGAAGCCGGACACCGGCCCCCGCCGCTGCCCGCGGTCATGCCGCTCCCGCGACGAAGGCCGCCCCCGCCGGCCGGTTGCGCGAGCTGCGGCAGCGAGGCACCGACCTGCTGGACCGCATCCAGGGCACCGGCACGCGGTCCAGCGGGGCCAGCTACTACCTGATCCTGGGCTCGGCGCTGGCCCTGACGGCCATCGGCCTGCTGATGGTGCTGTCGTCGTCCGCGGTGGAATCGATCGCCGACGAAACCTCGCCGTTCAGCCTGTTCATCCGGCAGGCCGTGTTCGCCGGCCTGGGGGTCACGGCGATGCTGGTCCTCTCGCGGTGGAAGGTCTCCACCTACCGGAAGCTCGCCTGGCCCGGCCTGGCGGTGTCGGTGCTCCTGCTGCTCCTGGTCTTTACCCCGCTGGGTGAAACGGTCGGCGGCAACCGCAACTGGATCTACCTCCCCGGCAATGTGTCCCTGCAGCCGTCGGAAGTGGCCAAGCTGGGGATGTCCCTGTGGATGGCAACGGTGCTGGCGGCCAAGGAGCGGCTGCTGGGCCAATGGAAGCACCTGCTGATCCCGGTGGTCGTGCCCGGTGCCCTCCTCGTGGTCGGCCCGGTGCTGCTCGGCAACGACCTGGGCACGGCGATGATCCTGATGCTCATCATCGCCGGCGGACTGTTTTTCGCCGGCGCACCGTTGAAGCTGTTCGGCCTGGCCGGTCTGGGGGTCGGCGCGCTGGTGCTGCTGCTCGTGGTGGTCAGCCCCAACCGTATGGGCCGCGTCCTCATGTGGACGGACCAAAGCTGTGAGGCGACGACCGGGCTGAACATGCAGTCATGCAACGGGCTCTTCGCTCTCGCCTCCGGCGGCTGGTGGGGCGTGGGACTGGGACAGAGCCGGCAGAAATACAACTGGATTCCCGAAGCCCACAACGACTACATTTTCGCCATCATCGGCGAAGAGCTGGGCCTGCTCGGCACCACCGTCATTCTGGCGCTCTTCGGCGTCCTGGCCATTGCCCTGGTGCGCACCGTGATGCGCCAGGATTCCCTCTTCGTGCGGATCCTCGCCGGTTCCATCATGGTGTGGATCATCGGCCAGGCGTTCGTGAACATCGCGGTGGTCACCGGCCTGCTTCCGGTGATCGGAGTGCCCCTGCCGTTCATCTCCTACGGAGGCTCCGCGCTGACGGTCACCCTGGCCGCCGTCGGTGTACTCTTGTCCTTTGCCCGGACCGATGTGCCCGGCCGGAAGAAGTCCGGGGGACTCCTGGGCCGGTGGCGGCAGCAAGCGCCGGCCGGGAACCGCTGACCCCCACCCAGACCACCAGCAGCCGAGCAGAAGGTACTTCCGCAACACCATGAACACTTCCGATCCCTCTGTGGTCCTGGCCGGCGGCGGCACGGCGGGGCACGTCAGCCCGCTGCTGGCCATCGCCGGCGCCGTCCTCCGGGCCGCCCCCGCGGCCCGCATCCTCGC
>NZ_JBNHGL010000201.1:0-5211 GCF_059091245.1 Arthrobacter sp. Y3225116 | reverse complement strand
CGCCGGCGATCGTGCCGCCGTCGGCCGTTCCCATGAAGCGGATGCGCTCCCCCGCCGGTGCCGCCCGCCGGCGCAGCTCCTCCAGCTCCACGCCGCCGCCGTACATCAGCAGCCGCGCGTCGGGGTACCGGTCCATGATCTTGAGGAATCCGTCCACGAAGACGCCGGCGCCCTGGATTTCGGACATGGTGCCGGCGTAGACGAAGGTGGGGCCGGGGTGCGCATCGCGGGGCCCGTTCAGGCTGAAGGTGCCGGTGTCGATGCCGGTGCCCACCTCGGCCACCCTGGCGCGTCCGGAGGTCAGCCGCGCCAACGCCTGAGTCACGCCGGTCGAGATGCTCAGGACGCCGGCTGCGCCGGTCACGACCCAGCGTTCCACGGCCCGCAGCACCGTGACCACCTTCGGGTGCACGCCGATTCCGGCCGCCGCATCGGAGCTGACGTCGGCGGAAAAGTACACGTAGGGGCGGCGCCGCAGCGCGGCCGCGGCCCGGACCACCACGCCGGTGGTCGGCGGCGGCTCCACGAGCAGCACGTCGAAGGGCTTCTGCGCCAGCAGGCGGAAGAACAGCGGGATGTCGAAGCTGGCGTACTGGAGATAGCCCCGCACCGCACCGCTGGCATCGCGCAGCACGGGCCAGCGCCGGATCCGGACACCCCGTCCGGCGGCCGCTTCCGCCGCAGCGCGAAGTCCCCGCGGCGGCCGGGTGGTCAGCACTGTCACCTCATGGCCGGCCTCGGTCAACGCCCGCACCGTGGCGGCCAGCCGGTAGGCGGCGGCGCCGGCTTCCGGGAGATAAATCCGGCTGGCCAGCAGGATCCGCAGGCCCATCAGGCGTGCAGCCCGACGGTGCGGGATTCCTTTGCGCTGGCGATCATGGCTTCGGCCACGCGCAAGGTATTCAGCCCTTCCCGCATGGTGACGATGGTCGCGGCGGGACGGTCGGTGCCGGCACCGCCGTCGTGCTCCGCCGCCGCGGCGGCCGGGGCAGGTTGCAGCAGTCCCCGGTTGACCAGGACCGCGTCACGGAAGGCTTCGTGTTCCACCTTCAGCGGTTCGCGCTTGGGGATGGCCAGCCGGGTGATGTTGCCTTCGGAGACGCCGCGGAAGTTCGCCACGGATTCCCATTCGGTGTCGATGGTGCCGTTTTCGTGGAACGTCAGGTCGGCGGTCAGCGTGTCGGCCACGAAGGCGCCGCGCTCCCCGGTGACCACGGTGACCCGTTCCTTCATCGGCGAGAGCCAGTTGACCAGGTGGCTGGTGATCACCCCGTTGGCCAGCTGTCCGATGGCCGCGACCATGTCCTCGTGCTCGCGGCCGGAGCGGATGGTGGTGCGCGCGCTGACGGACTGGTACTCGGACTGCGCCAGCCAGGCGGTGAGGTCGATGTCGTGGGTGCCCAGGTCCTTGATCACGCCCACGTCGGCGATCCGGGCCGGGAACGGGCCCTGCCGGCGGGTGGCGATCTGGAAGATGCGGCCGAGTTCACCGGTTTCCAGCCGGGCGCGCAGCGACTGCAGCGCCGGGTTGTACCGTTCGATGTGGCCGACGGCGCCGACCAGCCCGCGCGATTCGAACGCGGCGGCCAGTTTCTCGCCGCCGGCCACGGTGTCGGCGATCGGCTTCTCCACCATGGTGTGCACGCCGGCTTCGGCCAGGGCCAGGCCGACCTCCTCGTGCAGGCCGGTGGGCACCGCGCACATGGCGATGTCGATCCCGGCCGCGATCAGTTCCTCGACGCCGCCAAAGACGGGCAGGCCGGGCGCCGCGCCGTGCGGGTCGCCGTACGCGTCCGCGACGGCCACCAGTTCCACGCCCTCGGTCTCGCGGAGCACCCGGGCGTGGTGGCGGCCCATCATGCCCAGGCCGATCAGCCCGGCGCGCAGCACCGTCTTGCCGCTCCCCGCCATGCTCACGCCCCTGCCTTCGCGAGGGCGTTGACCGCCGTGGCAATCCGGTCCAGGTCCTCGGCATCGAGCGAGGGATGCACCGGCAGCGAGAGCACCTCGGCCGCCGCGGCTTCGGTCACCGGCAGGTCCGCGGCGACGTTGAAGGAGGGCAGCCGGTGGTTCGGGATCGGGTAGTAGACCCCGGACCCGATGTTGTACTCGTCCTTCAGCGCGGCGGCGAACCGGTCCCGCTCCCCCGCGCCGATCCGCACGGTGTACTGGTGGTAGACGTGGACCGCCCCGGCGGCCACCTTCGGCGTGCCCACGCCGTCCAGGTTCGCGTCCAGGAACGCGGCGTTGGCCCGTCTGCGTTCGGTCCAGCCGAGGACCTTGCCCAGCTGCACCCGGCCGATCGCGGCGTGCAGGTTGGTCATCCGGGCGTTGAAGCCGACCAGTTCGTTTTCGTATTGGCGTTCCATGCCCTGGTTGCGCAGCAGCTGCAGCCGGCGCGCCACGTCGTCGCTGCCGGTGGACACCATGCCGCCTTCGCCGGAGGTCATGTTCTTGGTCGGGTACAGGCTGAACATCGCGAACTCGCCGAACGTGCCCACCGGCCGGCCGCCCAGCGAGGCCCCGTGGGCCTGGGCGGCGTCCTCGAAGAGCAGCAGCGACTTTTCCGCGGCCAGCCTGCCCAGCGCGTCCATGTCGGCCGGGTGCCCGTACAGGTGCACCGGCATGACGGCCTTGGTCCGCCCGGTCACCGCGGCCCGGACCGCGTCCGGGTCCAGGCAGTAGTGCTCCGGCTCGATGTCGGCGAACACCGGGATGGCGCCGGTCAGGGCCACCGAGTTCGCGGTGGCGGCGAAGGTGAAGGACGGGACGATGACCTCGTCGCCCGGGCCGATGCCGGCGGCCAGCAGGCCCAGGTGCAGGCCGGAGGTCCCGGAATTGACCGCCACCGCGTGCCGGCCGTCCAGCAGCACCTGCGAGAACTCCCGCTCGAAGGCTGCGACCTCCGACCCCTGGGCGAGCATCCCGGAGGCCAGCACGGCGTCCACCGCGGCCCGCTCCTCGTCCCCGATGATCGGCTTCGCCGCCGGTATGAAGTCCTTGCTCACAGCTGTTCTCCTCCGGTTTCGTCCGACACTTCGTGCAACACGCCCTCATCCTCCCGGTACCGGGCGCCGGTCGACGGGCACACCCACCCCGACGGGTCCGCCGGGTCCTGCGCCAGCCGCTGTCCGGCCCGGCCCACCCAGCCGATCCGCTTGGCCGGAACCCCGGCCACGAGGGCGAAGTCGGGCACGTCGCGGGTAACCACGGAGCCGGCCGCAACGGTGGCCCAGGCGCCGATGGTCACCGGGGCCACGCAGACCGCCCGCGCGCCGATCGACGCGCCGTCGCGGATGTCCACGCCCACCGGCGTCCAGTCGTCGGCGCTCTTCAGCGACCCGTCCGGGGCGACCGCCCGCGGGTAGGTGTCGTTGGTCAGCACGACCGCCGGGCCGATGAACACCCCGCGGCCCAGCCGCGCCGGCTCGTACACCAGCGCGTAATTCTGAATCTTGCAGTTGTCCCCGGCCTGCACCCCGGTGCCGATGTAGGCGCCCCGGCCCACGATGCAGTTCTCCCCCAGCACCGCGCCCTCGCGGACCTGCGCCAGATGCCAGATCTTCGTTCCCTCGCCCAGCCGGGCTGCGTCGGCCACGTCTGCCGTATCGGCGATGAACGCCATGGGTTCCCTCTTTCCGCTCACGACCGCTGCTCCACCGTCCATTGCGTCTTCGCCCGCCCTCAGGCCTTGCCGATCACCCGGTACGCCACGCCCGGCCAGCGCTCGGCCGAGCTGACCCGCCGGCCGTCGACGAACACCTTCACACCGGGAAGGTCGTCCGGTCCCAGCTGCGCATATTCGGCGTGGTCGGCCTGCACCACCGCGGCGTCGGCCGGCTCGCCCAGCCGGTAGGGCGTGAAGCCCAAGGCATCGAGCTCGGCGTCCGTGAACATCGGATCATGCACGACGGCGGTGCCACCCCGGGCGTTGATCGCCTCCACCGCGCCGAACACCCCGGAGAACGCCGTCTCCTTCACCCCGCCGCGGTAGGCAGCGCCCAGCACTGCCACGCGCGCGCCGGCCAGGTCGCCGTACGCGCCCTCCAGCAGGCCGATCGTGTAGTCCGGCATGCCCGCGTTCGCGGCCCGGGCCGCAGCCACCACCGTGGCCGACGGATCGTTCCACAGGTACAGCCGCGGGTATACCGGTATGCAGTGCCCGCCGACGGCGATGCCGGGCTGGTGGATATGGCTGTAGGGCTGGGAGTTGGACGCTTCGATCACCTGGTAGATGTCGATCCCGGCGGTCGCGGCATAGCGGGCGAACTGGTTCGCCAACCCGATGTTCACGTCCCGGTAGGTGGTCTCGGCGAGCTTGGCCAGCTCGGAGGCCTCAGCCGAGCCCAGGTCCCAGACGCCGTTGCCGCGCGGCAGGTCTGGACGGTCGTCGAAGTCCAGCACCGCCTCGTAGAACTCCTGCGCCGCCGCGGCACCGGCCCCGGACAGCCCGCCGATGAGCTTGGGATACTTGCGCAGGTCCTCGAACACCCGCCCGGTCAGCACCCGCTCCGGGGAAAAGACCACGTGGAAGTCCTCGCCCTCGACCAGGCCGGAGCCGGCCTCGAGCATCGGCTTCCAGCGGGTCCGGGTGGTGCCCACCGGCAGCGTGGTCTCGTAGGAGACCAGCGTGCCCGGCGTCAGGTGCCGGGCCAGCTCCTGCGTGGCGGCATCCATCCAGCCGAAGTCGGGCTTGGCCTCCGCGTCCACGAACAGCGGAACCACCAGCACCACGGCGTCCGCTCCCGGCACCGCGTCCGCATAGTCGGTGGTCGCCCGCAGCCTGCCCGCCGGCACCAGCTCGGCCAGCCGGTCCTGGAGCCCAGCCTCCCCCGGGAACGGTTCGCTGCCCGCGTTGACCAGGTCGACCACGGCGGAGTTGACGTCCACGCCGACGACCTCGTGCCCCTTCGAGGCGAACTGGGCGGCCAGCGGCAACCCGATCTTTCCCAGAGCAATGACAGCGATCTTCAAGAGCTAAGGCCTTTTCTCGTTGTGTCGTGGTGTCGGCCCTTCGGCCCAGAGTCAAGGGTATCGCTTGTTCGCGCCTGCCTCCGGTTCCGCGGGTTATCCACATACCGGGCAATGCAGAGGAAAGCGGGACTGCCTTCGGCCTAGGTTCCTTGTCATGGTCCTTCATCTGACGCTGGCGGCGGCCCCCGGCCTTCCGGCCACCGCGGCGGCCTGGGTCGCGGCGCATGCCGATGGCGT
>NZ_JBNHGL010000200.1:0-5215 GCF_059091245.1 Arthrobacter sp. Y3225116 | reverse complement strand
GCGACGACGTCCTGGCCTTCCACCAGGCGGCCGCAGCGGCCCCGGCCGCCGCGGCCCCGGGCGCCGTGTCCGGCACGGCCGGCGGCTGGCTCGGCGGCGCCGCGGAGGCCGAGACGCGGATCCCGGTCAAGGGCGTACGGAAGCACACCGCCGCCGCCATGGTGGCCAGTGCCTTCACCGCCCCGCATGCGTCCTCGTTCCTCACCGTCGACGCGACGGAGAGCATGAAATTGATCCGGCGGCTCAAGGCGGGCAAGGCGTTCGCCGGGCTGAAACTCACGCCGCTGACCATCACCGCCAAAGCCCTGTGCCTGGCGCTGGAGCGCCGCCCCGAGCTGAACTCCCGCTGGGACGGGGACGCCGGCGAGATCGTGCGGCAGAACTACGTGAATCTGGGCATCGCCGCGGCGACCCCGCGCGGGCTGACCGTGCCGAACATCAAGGACGCGCACCGGATGGACCTGCACCGGCTGGCCGAGGCCCTGGGCGAGCTGACCGAGACGGCACGCGCCGGCAGGACCGCCCCGGCCGAACTGCGCGGGGGGACCATCTCCATCACCAACATCGGAGTGTTCGGCATCGACGCCGGAACGCCGATCCTGAACCCGGGGGAGTCGGCCATCCTGGCCCTCGGCGCCGTGCGCCGGCAGCCGTGGGAATACCGGGGTGAGGTGGCGCTGCGCGATGTGGTGACGCTCAGCCTGTCCTTCGACCACCGCGTGGTGGACGGGGAGCAGGCGGGGCGCTTCCTCGCCGACGTCGGCACCATCCTGTCGGACCCGGCTATGGTGCTGGCCATGGTGTGATCAGGGTTCAAAGGCGGCTCAGGCCAGTTCGAGGATCTCCTCGGTGACCACGGCGCCGCGGGCGTTGGCGAAGCCCTGGGCCTCGCCGACGGTCCGGAAGCCGAGCTTGTGCAGGACCTTGACCGAGCCAAGGTTGTCCTTGACCACCCGCGCCCGGATGGGACGCGCGGAAAATTCCCGCAGGAAGGCCTCGACGGCCGCGGTGGTGACGCCCTTGCCCCACTGCGACTTCGCCGTCCAGTAGCTCAGTTCCGGGTACCCCTCGTTGGGGTACGCCAGCACGCTGCCCACCACCTCGCCGTCGACGGTGACGGTGCGCACGGTGATGGACTCGTCGTCGAGCAGGCTCTGCCAGTGAAGATCAAACACGCCGCGGTCAGACGGATTCCGGGCGGCAAACGCCGCCATATGGTTGGCGTCGGGATCCTGCTGGTACTCGAAGAACTCGTCGAGGTCGGCAGGTTCTACAGGACGAAGCTCAATCACAGCAGACCTTTCGGCTAGTTGGTGTCTGATACACCCTACTCGGCTTTCAACGCGGCCCAAGCCATTTGTTCCAGCAAATTGCGGCGCCAGGCTTCCCGCGGCTGCCGGCTCCGGTGGGTCGAATGCGGCGTGGAGTTGATCAGTCCGAAGACGGCGTGTGCGCGGACCCGCAACTGCGCCGCGTCCGCCTCCGGCAGCAGCCGCGCCAGCACGGAAACCCACACCTCCACATAGGTGCGCTGCAGCGTCCGGACCAGCGCCGAATCTTCGGCGGGCAGGCTGTCCAGGTCCCTGTCGTGGACCCGGATGACGTCGGGATGCTTTAAGGCAAAGTCCACGTGGAAGGCGACCAGGCCGCGGAGCGCCTCCTCGGCATCCTGCTGGCCGGCCGCCACGTCCTGGCCGCCGTCGAGCAGGTCCTGGCTGACGCCCGTGAGCAGCGCCGCCAGCACCGCATGTTTGCTCTCGAAATGCCGGTACACGGCCGGGCCGCTGACGCCGGCCGCCGAGCCGAGGTCTTCGATGGACACACCGTTGAACCCGCGCTCGGCGAAGAGGCGGGCGGCGGCGTCCAGCAGTGCGGCCCTGCGGGTGGCCTTGGCCAGGCTGCGGCCGGTCTGGCGCGTCCCGGCGGCATGCGGTGCTGTGGGCATGGATCGGTTCCCTCGAGAAGGTGCTGAATAAGTGCTGGACAAGACACTTAACGGCCACTAGCCTGATTTCAGTTAGTACAGACTAACCAAAATGCGTCCTGCAGGCCAGTTGCCCGGAGCGGGCGGCGGGCCGGACGCGCGACGGCTTCGGCCAGGAAGGTGTCGATGGAGACACTGGCTTCCCGGGTGGACACTACCAGTGACAGCTTCCGGGCCAACGACGAGCAGCAGCGCCGGCTGGCTGCCGACCTGCACGCCCGGCTGGCGTCGGTGGCGGCGGGCGGGCCGGAGAGCTCGCGCCGGCGCCACCTGGAGCGGGGCAAGCTGTTGCCGCGGGACAGGGTCGACACGCTGCTGGACGAGGGCAGCCCGTTCCTGGAGATCGCGCCGCTGGCCGCCGAGGGAATGTACGACGGCGATTCGCCGGGGGCGGGGATGATCGCCGGCATCGGCCTGGTGCACGGCCGGCACGTGCTGGTGGTCTGCAACGATGCGACCGTCAAGGGCGGCACCTACTATCCGATGACGGTCAAGAAACACCTGCGCGCCCAGGAGGTGGCGCTGGAGAACAACCTGCCGTGCATCTACCTGGTGGACTCCGGCGGCGCGTTCCTGCCCAAGCAGGACGACGTCTTCCCGGACCGCGAGCACTTCGGCCGGATCTTCTACAACCAGGCCCGGATGTCGGCGGCTAAAATCCCGCAGATCGCCGCGGTGCTCGGTTCCTGCACGGCCGGCGGCGCCTACGTTCCGGCGATGAGCGACGAAACCGTGATCGTCCGCGGCCAGGGCACCATCTTCCTGGGCGGCCCGCCGCTGGTGAAGGCGGCCATCGGCGAAGTTGTCACCGCGGAGGAACTCGGCGGCGGCGAGCTGCATGCGCGGACCTCGGGGGTGACGGACCACCTGGCCGAGAACGATGTGCACGCGCTGGAGATTGTCCGCGACATCGTGGCCACGCTCCCGTGCCGGGCGCCGGCCTGGGAGACGGCGCCCGTGGAGGCCCCGGCGGCCGACCCGCGGGAAATCTACGGATCCGTTCCGGTGGACGTCAACGCCGCCTACGATGTCCGCGAGGTCATCGCCCGGCTGGTGGACGGCAGCCGCTTCCACGAGTTCAAGCGGGAGTACGGCACCACGCTGGTCACCGGGTTTGCCCGGCTCCACGGGCATCAGGTGGGCATCGTGGCGAACAACGGCGTGCTCTTTTCCGAATCTGCCCTCAAGGGCGCGCACTTCATTGAACTCTGCGACCAGCGCGGGATCCCGCTGGTTTTCCTGCAGAACCTTTCCGGCTTCATGGTGGGCCGCGACTACGAGGCGGGCGGCATCGCCAAGCACGGCGCCAAGATGGTGACCGCCGTCGCGACCGCCCGGGTGCCGAAGCTGACCGTGGTGATCGGCGGGTCCTTCGGCGCCGGCAACTATTCCATGTGCGGCCGCGCGTACTCGCCGCGCTTCCTCTGGATGTGGCCGGCCGCGCGCATCTCGGTGATGGGCGGCAACCAGGCATCCTCGGTCCTCGCCACCGTCAAACGGGACCAGTTGGAAGCCCGCGGGGAGGAGTGGAGCGCCGAGGCCGAGGAGGCGTTCAAGGCCCCCATCCGGGAGCAGTACGAAGCGCAGGGCAACCCCTACTACTCCACCGCCCGGCTCTGGGACGACGGGATCATCGACCCGGCGCAGACCCGGACCGTGCTCGGCCTCGCCCTCGACGTCTGCGTTAACAGTCCCTTGCCCGAGACTTCCTTCGGCCTGTTCAGGATGTGATCAGAGTGTTTGAAACCGTCCTGGTTGCCAACCGCGGCGAAATCGCCTGCCGGGTCATCCGCACGCTGCGCGCCATGGGCATCCGGTCCGCGGCCGTCTATTCGGACGCCGACGCCGGGGCCCGCCACGTGCGAGAGGCCGACATCGCGGTGCGGATCGGGCCAGCCCCGGCCGCCGAGAGCTATCTGCGCATCGACGCGGTGATCGAAGCCTGCAAGGCCACGGGCGCCGAGGCCGTCCACCCCGGCTACGGTTTCCTCAGCGAGAACGTGGCGTTCGCCCAGGCGCTGGAGGCCGCCGGCATTGTGTTCATCGGACCCAACGTGGGGGCGATCGGGATCATGGGGGACAAGATCCGCTCCAAGAACCACGTGGCGTCGCATGGGGTCCCGGTCATTCCCGGGATCGCGGAACCGGGGCTGGACGACGACGGGCTGGTCCGGGCCGCCGAGGAGGTCGGCTATCCGCTGTTGATCAAGCCCTCGGCCGGCGGCGGCGGCAAGGGGATGATGGCCGTGCAGCGGCCCGGGGAACTGCGCGCCGCGCTCGCCGCCGGGCGCCGGGTGGCCGCCTCCGCCTTCGGCGACGACACGCTCTTCCTCGAGCGGCTGATCGCCCGGCCGCGGCACATCGAGGTGCAGGTGCTGTGCGACCGGCACGGCAACGCCATCCACCTCGGGGAGCGCGAATGCTCGCTGCAGCGCCGGCACCAGAAAGTGATCGAGGAGGCCCCGTCGTCGCTGCTCGACGCTGCCACCCGCGACAGGATCGGCGAGGCGGCCTGCAACGCCGCCCGCTCGGTGGACTACACCGGGGCCGGAACGGTGGAGTTCCTGGTCTCCGACGACGCCCCCGACGAGTTTTTCTTCATGGAGATGAACACCCGGCTGCAGGTGGAACACCCGGTCACCGAGCTGGTGACCGGCCTGGACCTGGTGGAGTGGCAGGTGCGCATTGCGGCCGGTGAGGTGCTCGCGCCGGCGCAGTCCGACGTCGTGCTGACGGGACACGCGGTGGAGGCGCGCGTCTATGCGGAGGATCCCTCGCAGCAGTTCCTGCCCTCGGCGGGCACGGTGCTGGCCCTGGAGGAAGGCGCCGGGGAGGGCATCCGGGTGGACAGTTCGCTGCTGCCCGGACTGGTCATCCCCTCCGACTACGACCCGCTGCTGTCCAAGGTAGTCGCCTGGGGCGAGGACCGGCAGCAGGCCCTGGCACGGCTGGACGGTGCGCTCGCCGACACCATGGTGCTGGGCATCCATACCAACATCGAGCACCTCCGCAGCCTCTTGGCCGACGAGGACGTGCGGGCCGGGCGGCTGGACACCACGCTGATCGACCGGAAGATCGAACACCAGCAGTTCCGCCGGCCCGGTGACGCCGAACTGGCCGTGGCCGCCGTGGACTGGCTGCTCCGGCAACAGGACGCGCGGATCCAGGCATGTGCCGCCGGCGGGGCGGGGTCGGCCTGGCGGAGCGAGGGCTGGCGGCTGAGCGGGCCGC
>NZ_JBNHGL010000199.1:0-5225 GCF_059091245.1 Arthrobacter sp. Y3225116 | reverse complement strand
CCGGCCCGGGGGCCCGGCTCCGGGCACGCGGCTCAGGCGCTGCGGCGCACCGCTGAGTCGGCCAGCATGCCCAGGGCCTGGCGCACGCCGTCCGTCACCGGCAGGGCCGCCAGGGCCGCGTCGGTCGCGGCGGTCCGGTCGGAAATCATCTGCTCGGCGGCAGCCAGGGCGCCGCTGCTGGTGATCAGGTCCCGCAGTTCTTCCACCGCCGCGTCGGAGAGCTCCGGTGAACCCAGCCGGCTCTCCAGCAGGGTGCGTTCGGCCGGCGTGCAGTGGTTGAGCGTGTGCGCAATCAGGACCGTGCGCTTGCCTTCCCGCAGATCGTCCCCGGCCGGCTTGCCGGTGGTGGCCGGATCGCCGAACACGCCCAGCACGTCGTCACGGATTTGAAAGGCCTCGCCCAAGGGCAGCGAGAATGCCTCGTAGGCCTCCAGCAGTCCGGCCGAAGCGCCGGCCAGCGCACCGCCCACGCTCAGGGGATGCACGGTGGAGTACTTGGCCGACTTGTAGCGCAGGATCTGCAGCGCGCGGTCCACGGCGGCTTCGGCCGGGCGGCCCGGTCCGGCAGCTTCCTCCAGCAGGTCCAGATACTGCCCGGCCATGACCTCCGCGCGCATGCGGTTAAAAATTGCGCGGGCCGGCGTTCCTGACGCGGACTCCGCCCCGATGCCGGCAAAGACTTCTTCGCTGAGGGACAGGCAGAGGTCGCCGGCCAGCAGGGCGGCGGCCTGCCCGTAGCGCTCGGCGTCCAGCGCCCAGCCGTTGAGCCGGTGCTGCTGCTCAAACCGGCGGTGCACGCTCGGGCTGCCCCGCCGGGTGTCCGAGCGGTCGATGATGTCGTCGTGGATCAGTGCCGCGGCCTGGAAGAGCTCCAGCGCGACTCCCGCCTGAACGGCCTGGCCGGCGAGCTCAGACCCCCCTGCCCCGCGCCAGCCCCAGTAGGCCAATAACGCCCGGAGGCGCTTGCCGCCCGCGGTGAGGTCGGTGATGGCCTCCACCAGCGGGGCCGCGTCCGGGGCCGCATCCTGCAGCAGGTCCTTCTGTCCGGCCAGGAACTCCCGGAGCAATCCGGCCACGGCCTGCCGGAAGTCTTCCTGTTCCGCGGCGCTCGTTGTGGTCGCTGAGGGTTCCATGCCGTTACCTCCGGTCTGCCCGTGCGGGGAGGGATTCGTCAGGGCGGTACAGCATGCGGCGGAGCTCCTCGCGGTGGTACTGATGTCTGCAGCCAGTCTAGACAATCCCGCCCGGCCGCCCAGCCGCCCGCCCGCAGCTTCGGCGGCACCGCAGGGCGGCGGCCAGCCTACGATAGTGCTGTGACCTCCCCGGACCAGCACAACTGCACCATTCTCCACGTGGACATGGACGCCTTTTTCGTGGGGGTGGAGTTGCTGGAGCGGCCGGAGCTGGTCGGGCAGCCGGTCATCGTGGGATCCGCCTCTGGCCGGGCGGTGGTGCTCTCGGCGTCGTACGAGGCCCGCAAATACGGCGTCCGCTCGGCGATGCCGATGGCACGGGCCCGCATGCTGTGCCCGCAGGCGCTCATCATTGAACCCAGCCACGGCAAGTACCAGCAGGCGTCGGCCCAAATCATGGCGATCTTCCGGGAAATCACACCCTACGTGGAACCCCTCAGCGTCGACGAAGCCTTCCTCGACGTGGCCGGTGCCCGCCGACGGCTGGGCGAGCCGCTGGAGATCGGCGCGCTGATCCGCCGCCGGATCTCGGCCGAGTTGGGACTGACCGCGACGGTGGGCATCGCCACGACCAAGTTCGTCGCAAAGATAGCCTCCACACACGCCAAGCCGGACGGCCTGCTGCTCATACCCGAGGCCGAGACGGTCGACTTCCTGCATTCCCTGCCGGTGGGCGCCCTCTGGGGAGTCGGCGCCAAGACGCGGGAGGTCCTGGCCCGCCTCGGCATCCGTACCGTTGCCGATGTGGCGCACACGCCGCCCGCGGCGCTGCACCGCGTCCTGGGAGCCACCGGCGACCACGTCCACCGGCTGGCCTGGGGGATGGACGACCGGGCGGTCACCCCTGAGCGGGTGGAGAAAAGCATAGGTGCCGAAGAAACCTTCGAGAAGGACGTCGACGACGACGAGGTGCTCGAGCGCGAGCTCCTGCGGCTCGCCTACCGGACGGCCGCCAGGCTCCGCGCCGGGAACCTGCGCGCCGGAACCATAGCGTTGAAACTCCGATATTCCGACTTCACCACCCTGAACCGGTCACGGAAGCTGCCGGCGCCCTCGAACAGCGCCCAGCAGCTGCAGGCCGCAGCGGCGGCGCTTTTGGCGGCCCTCGGCGAGCGTCCGCAGGCGGTCCGGCTCATCGGGTTGCGGGCGGAGCAGCTGGAGGACGCCGGCCGGGGCGGGCAGCAGTTGAGCTTTGACGGCCACGAGGACACGTGGCACAGCGCCGAACAGGCCCTGGACGAGGTGAACCGGAAGTTCGGCGGCGCGGGGATCGTGCCGGCCTCGCTGCTAAAGTCCGGGCCCCGCAAGCCGGCGGAGCAGGGCCCGGAATCCCGCCGCAGGCCGGGCCGGGGTCAGGGTGCGTGAAATCGGGGTGGGTGGGATCACAGGCGGGTCCTCGTGGCTTTCGATTGCAGGGTTTGCGCTCTATTCTTAGTAGCAGAGGTCAATTCGGTTCCGGTTGGTTTCAGGAACTCTTGTCCCGCGGAGTTCGTTGTACGCTATGCACCCCTGGGGGACTGGAACAAAGGAGGCTCAGATGCCACTCTCAGAGCATGAACAGCGGCTGCTGGAACAACTGGAGCAGCAGCTGCATGCTGATGACCCGAAGTTTGCCAGCCACATGGAATCGGCCAGCGGCCGATCGTTGTCGACGCGCCACATCGTCGTGGGCTCCCTCGTCGCGATTGCCGGAATCCTGGTCCTGCTCACCGGCATCCTCAGCCAGATCATCGCCGTCGGAGTCCTGGGATTCGTCATCATGGGTGCCGGCGTTTACTGGGCCACCACGCGTCATGCCGGGGCAGGGTCGCCGCGGGCGGCCGGCACCAGGCAGACTTCCTCATCGAAGGGCGGCTTCATGGCCAGCCTCGAGGAGCGGTGGGACGAGCGGCATCACGGCGAAGACCGCTGACCTAGGACCCGGCCGCCGGAGCAGCCGTTGAGGCTCCTCCACTTCGCCCCACCCGGCGGCTAGCGGCCGGCAGGCACGAAGGCAAGACCCGTCAAACGTCGGGTCTTTTCGTGTTTAAGGGGCCCGTTGAGGCCGGATTCGGCCCACGTCGCGGCGCGACGGCCGCTTCGGCCGGCTTGGACGCGATCCAACAGGCATTTCTGCTGCCGAGGGTTCCCCAGGCCCTCCACTTTCCCTCCACTCTGCTCCACCCGGCTGGTTCCGCGCCCCCATGCGGAGGGCGCCGAACATTTCCAGCTACAAAAGGGGCCGGAAGTAGTTGACTGTGGCGTGATGTGGAGTAAAGTGGAGGACATAAGAGGGTAGTGGTGACGCAGGGGGCGACGGTCTCCTCCAATCGGCAGGGCGGTGGCGATGTTCCTCGGGACACATTCGCCGCGGCTCGACGAGAAGGGGCGCCTGATACTTCCCGCAAAGTTCCGCGAGGAGCTTGCCGATGGACTCGTCCTGACGAGAGGCCAGGAGCGTTGCATCTACGTCTTCAGCCAGAAGGAATTCGAACGGGTTCACGAGGAGATGCGGAAGGCTCCGATATCTTCCCGCCAGGCCCGCGACTACATTCGCGTCTTTCTGTCAGGAGCCTCTGATGAAGTTCCGGACAAGCAGGGCCGGGTCACCATCCCGCCGGCACTGCGGATCTATGCAGGGCTGGACCGGGAGCTCGCGGTCATCGGTGCGGGAACCCGCGCCGAGATCTGGGATGCCCGGGCCTGGGACGACTACCTCCAGGAGCAGGAAACCGCCTTCTCCGAAACAGACGAAGACGTATTGCCCGGAGTCTTTTGACCCCGGGACGACAAACAGCACACGCGGCACGGACGTTCTTGGATGAGATCTCCAGCCGCCCGGCAGGTCCAACCTGGCTCACCTTCCCCGGAGCCAGGCGGGACAGGCCAGGCGCGGATGGGGATCTGGTTCAAGGACTTTCGGACTTAAAGACTCCAGCGACCAACCGGTCCCGGGCACCAGCAGGAAAGAAGGCTTCAGGATGAACAGCGAGCGGCCGGCAGGGGAGCGCCACATTCCGGTGCTCCGCGACCGCTGCATCAACCTGCTCGCCCCGGCCGTCGAACGTGCGGTGGCCGAACGCGGCCGCGCCGTCGTCGTCGATGCGACGCTCGGCATGGGCGGGCATTCGGAGGCCTTGCTGCAGCGTTTTCCGCAGCTGCATCTGATCGGGATTGACCGGGACGAACAGGCGCTGGCGCTGGCCGGAGAGCGGCTGCGCCCCTTCGCGGAGCGCACCGACCTGGTTCACGCGGTGTACGACGAGATCGCCGACGCGGTTGACGACCTCGGGGTGGGCCAGATCGACGGGGCGCTGTTCGACCTGGGCGTCTCCTCGCTCCAGCTGGACGAGCGGGACCGCGGTTTCGCCTATTCCTATGACGCACCCCTGGACATGCGGATGGACACCAGCCGGGGGATGACTGCCGCGGACATCGTCAACACGTATGCCGAGGCGGACCTGGTGCGCATCATCCGGCGCTGGGGCGAAGAGAAGTTCGCCGGACGCATCGCCTCCAGCATCGTGGCAGCCCGCGACGAAGCCCCGTTGACCACCACCGGCCAACTCGTGGAGGCGATCCGCAAGGTCGTGCCGGCTGCCGCGGCACGGACCGGCGGCCATCCGGCGAAACGCACCTTCCAGGCACTGCGGATCGAGGTCAACGAGGAGCTGGACGTGCTCGAGCGGGCCTTGCCGGCCGCCATCGACGTGCTCGCACTCGGCGGCCGGATCGTCGTGATGTCGTACCACTCGCTGGAGGACAAGATCACCAAGGCCGTTTTCGGACAGCTCTCGAGATCATCCGCACCCCGCGGGTTCCCGGTCGAGCTGGAAGAACACAAGCCGCAGCTGAAGACCCTGACCAAGGGCACCGAAGTGCCGACGGCGGCAGAGATTGAAGAAAACCCGCGGGCGGCTTCGGCCAAACTGCGGGCGGTAGAACGGATCCGGAACAGGAGCGCAAAATGAGTGCCAGTGCCCACGCGGCCCGTCCCGACCAGCATCAGTACGTGCACGGCAGCGCCGTGCCGGCCCGGGGTCCCGCGGCGGC
>NZ_JBNHGL010000198.1:0-5348 GCF_059091245.1 Arthrobacter sp. Y3225116 | reverse complement strand
CTGCCCGGGTGGCGGCCTCGGCCTCCGGCGGCGCCGAGTTCACGGTCACGTTCTCGCCCACCCCGCCCAACGCACGCGCGCAGGGAGTTCCGGTCCCATGAGCCAGATCCGCACGGTCGTCATCGACGACGACAAAGAAGTTGCCGGGGTGCACACCGGCTTCCTGCTGGCCCATGGCGCCTTCGACGCCGTGGGCACCGCGTACACCGGGGCCGAGGGCCTGGCCATGGTCGCGGCGCTTCGCCCCGAACTGGTGCTGCTGGACATCCACCTGCCGGACATGAGCGGCATCGAAGTCCTGCGCGCGGTCCGGAACCTTCCCGGGGAACCTGTCGACGTCATCGCGATTACTGCGGCACGCGAACTGGACACGGTGCGGGCCGCGATGGCCGGCGGAGTGCTCCACTACCTCGTCAAGCCGTTCAACGCGCGGGTTCTCATGGAGCGGCTGGACGCCTACGTGGAACATCGCCGGCAAATCAGCGGCAGCGACGACTCCGCCGTGCTGGACCAGGACGGCATCGACCGGCTGCTCGCGCCGCAGCTCGATGCCGGCAGGGAGTCCGCCCGGCGGGACGCGGACGGAACCGCTAACGGCCCGGCGCCCCGCAGTGCCTCGGGCGCACCCCGGCTGTTGCCGCGCGCTGCCGCCGCCTCCGGAAGCGACGCCGGCCGCACCGCGCTTTCCGCCATGGCGCTGTCCGGCTCGGGGGCCGCGGGCCCGCTGCCCAAGGGCCTGTCCCTGCCCACCCTGGAGGCGGTGATCGCCGACCTGAATGCGGCCGGCGCGGCCTCCTCTGCGTCCGAGGTCGCCGGGCGGCTGGGCCTGGCCCGGGTCAGCGCGCGGCGGTACCTGGAGTACCTGGTCTCGCGCGGCGAGGCACGGATCACCCCGCGGTACGGGGCAGCCGGCCGGCCGGAGAAGTTTTACGTCCCGATCAGCCGTTAGGGCGGGGCTGCCGGTCCCGAGCAGGCGTCAGGACGGGCCTACGTCCCGATCAGACGTCAGGACGGGGTTTGCCCGGCCCGCCGCAGGATCTGCTCCGCGTGCTTGAGGACCGGCCCGTCGACCATTTGGCCGCGGAACCGGAAGGCCCCGGATTCGGTGGCGGCGGCGGCCAGCAGCGCGGCCGCCCGGTCGGTTTCCTCCTCGCCCGGACGGTAGGCGGCCCGCACCACGTCGGCCTGGCTGGGGTGGATGATGGCCTTGGCCGCGAAACCCGAGGCGACGGCGTCCTCAGCCTCGGCCGCGAGCCCGCCGAGGTCCGGTATGTCGAGGTAGACCGAGTCGATGGCGGCCTTGCCGTAGGCGCCGGCGGCGAGCAGGACCTCGGCACGCGCCTGCCGGGCGACGTCCCGGTAGGTTCCGGACGCGAACCTGCTGGAGCTGCCGCCCAGTGAGGCGACCAGGTCCTCGGCCCCCCACATCAGCGCGGTGACGTTCGCGCAGCGTGCCAGCTCCGCGGCGTGCAGCACGCCCAGCGCCGTCTCGCACAGGGCCACCACCGAGTACTCCCCGAGGCCGACGGCAGCCGCCGCGTCCTCCGCCTTGGCCAGCATGATGGTGCGGTACCCGGACCGCCGGACGGCGTCCAGGTCCGGCCCATGGTCGGCGGTGCCGGCCGCGTTGACCCGCACGATCGTCCGTTCGGGGTCCAGCGGGTTGTCGACGATGGCCGCCCGGGCCGCCGCGCGGTCGCCCGGGGCAACGGCGTCCTCCAGGTCCAGGATCACCGCGTCGGCGCGTGCGGCCGCCTTGCCGTACCGGTCCGGGCGGTCCGCCGGACAAAACAGGATGGCCGGCCCCATGGCGAAGCCGGTCATCGGATTCCGTCCCCGGGCCGGCCGTCCCACAGTTCGGCGTCGGCCGTTTCCGAGCCCGCGATGGCGTGCGCGTGGCCGTCCTTGGTCCACATCAGGCAGCTGCGCGTCACCGTGGCGACCACGTCCCCGTGCTGGTTCCGGCCGGTATGGTGCATGGTCACCACGCCGGTGCCGGGCCGGGACCGGGACAGCCGCTTGTCGGTGACCACCGTCTCCGTGTACAGCGTGTCCCCGTGATAGAGCGGGTGCGGGAACGTCACGTCGGTCATGCCCAGTTGCGCCACGATCGTGGACTGGGTGAGCTGGCCGACGGACTGGCCCACGACCGTGGCGAGGGTGAACATGGAATTCATCAGCCGCTGGCCGAACGGCTGCTCCGCCGCCCACGCCGCGTCCAGGTGGAGCGCCTGGTTGTTCATGGTGGCGGTGGTGAAGAAGACATTGTCCGCCTCGGTGACAGTCCGGCCCGGCCGGTGCGCGTAGATGACATCCGCTTCGATCTCCTCGAAGTAGAGCCCGCGCTGGATGATCACTTTCTGCGCCCCGGCGGCTTCCGACGGCGTGGCCGCCGCCCCTGCATCGGTGTTCACCGGGCACCCGCCTGGTACTGGTCGACCCGGAGCTCGGTGCCGGTGGCGGCCACGACGTCCTGCACCTCGACGCCGGGGGCCGTCTCGCGCAGCACCAGTCCTTGCTCCGTGACGTCGATGACCGCCAGGTCGGTGATGATGGTGTCCACGCAGCCCCTGCCCGTGAGCGGCAGCGTGCATTCGGTCAGAATCTTGGGATTCCCGTCCCTGTCCACGTGTTCCATCATGACGATCAGCCGTTTGGCACCGAAGACCAGGTCCATGGCACCGCCCATGCCCTTGACCATCTTGCCGGGGATCATCCAGTTGGCCAGGTCTCCGGTCCGTGACACCTGCATGGCGCCGAGAACGGCCACGTCGACGTGCCCGCCCCGCACCATGCCGAAGGAAGCGGAGGAGTCGAAGATCGCCGCTCCCCGGTTGAGCGTCACCGTCTCCTTGCCCGCGTTGATCAGGTCCGGGTCGATGTTGTCCTCGGTCGGATAGGGGCCGACACCGAGGAGCCCGTTCTCCGAATGCAGGATGACTTCCACGCCGTCCGGGATGTAATTGGGAATCAAGGTGGGCATGCCGATGCCCAGGTTCACGTATTGCCCGTTTTCCAGTTCCCGGGCCACCCGGGCGGCCAGTTCGTTGCGCGTCAGCGCCATGGCGTGCTCCTTACTTCCCGGTCTCGGTGTCTTGGCCGGCCAGCCGCACCGTGCGTTTTTCGATCCGCTTTTCCACTTCCGGCGCCACCACCACCCGCTGGACGAAAATGCCGGGGGTGTGGATCTGCTGGGGGTCCAGTTCGCCCGGTTCCACGAGTTCCTCGACCTCGGCGATCGTGATCTTGCCGGCCATGGCGCAGAGCGGATTGAAATTCATGGCGGTCACGTGGAACACCAGGTTGCCCAGCCGGTCGCCCTTCCACGCATGCACCAGTCCGAAGTCCGGCCGCAGGGACTCCTCCAGCACGTAGTCGGCCCCGCCGAAGCTGCGGACCTCCTTCGGTTCCGACGCCTTGGCCACCGCGCCGTCGGCGTCGTACTTGCGCGGCAGCCCGCCCTCGCTGACCTGGGTGCCGACCCCGGCGGCCGTATAGAAAGCGGGAATCCCGGCACCGCCGGCCCGCAGCTTCTCCGCCAGCGTCCCCTGGGGGGTCAGCTCCACTTCCAGCTCGCCGGCCAGGAACTGCCGGGCGAACTCCTTGTTCTCGCCCACGTAGGAGCTGATGGTGCGCCGGATCCGGCCGTCGGCCAGCAGCACGCCCAGCCCCCAGTCGTCCACGCCGCAGTTGTTGCTGATGGTCTCCAGGTCGGTGGTGCCGGCGTCGTGCAGGGCCTGGATCAGCGCCACCGGAATGCCGCACAGGCCGAAGCCGCCCACGGCCAGCGAGGCGCCGTCGGGAATGTCCGCCACGGCCTCCGCGGCGGAAGCTACTACCTTGTCGATCACTGCGTCCTCCTTAGCCTGCGCGGTCCGTCACAGCCCCAGCTCGCGGGCGATGAGCATCAGCTGCACTTCGGTGGTCCCTTCCCCGACCTCCAGGATCTTCGAGTCACGGTAGTGGCGCGCAACCCGGAATTCGTTGATGAAGCCGAAGCCGCCGAAAATCTGCGTGGCATCGCGGGCGTTGTCCATGGCGGCTTCGCCTGCCACCATCTTGGCAATCGCGGACTGCGTTTTGAAGTGTTGGCCGGCGAGCATCCGGGCGGCGGCGTCGTAATACGCCAGCCGCGCCGTGTGCGCGCGGGCCTGCATCCGGGCGATCTTGAACTGGATGGCCTGGAAGGAGCCGATGCTGGTGCCGAAGGCCTGGCGCTCCTTGGCGTAGCGCACCGCTTCGTCCACGCAGCCCTGCGCAGCGCCCGTGGCCAGCGCGGCGATGGCGATCCGGCCCTCGTCCAGGATTTGCAAGAAGTTTGCATAGCCCCGGCCGCGGCGGCCCAGCAGGTTCTCTTCCGGGACGCGGACATTGTCGAGGGTGAGCGGATGCGTGTCGGAGGCGTTCCAGCCCACCTTGTTATAGGCCTTCTCGGCGGTGAAGCCCGGGGTGTCGGTGGGGACCAGAATGGTGGAGATCTCCTTCTTCAGCGAGCCGTCTTCGCGCTCGGAGGTGCCGGTGACCGCGGTGACGGTGACCAGCCGGGAGATGTCGGTGCCGGAGTTCGTGATGAATTCCTTGTGCCCGTTGACCACCCACTGCCCGTCCACGAGCTCGGCCCGGGTCTTCGTGCCGCCCGCGTCCGATCCCGCCTCGGGTTCGGTCAGGCCAAAACCGGCGAGCGCCTCGCCGCTGGCCAGCATGGGCAGCCACTGTTGTTTCTGGTCCTCGCTGCCGAAGCGGTAGATGGGCATGGCCCCCAGCGAGACCCCGGCCTCCAGGGTGATCGCCACCGATTGGTCCACCGCACCGAGTTCTTCCAGCGCCAGGGCGAGCGCGAAGTAATCGCCGCCCATGCCGCCGTACTCCTCGGGGAACGGGAGCCCGAACAGTCCCATTTCGCCCATCTGTGCCACCACTTTGTACGGGAAGCTGTGCTCCTCGTCGTGCTTGGCGGACACCGGGGCCACCACCTCGCGGGCAAATTCCCGCACGGTCTCCACCAGGTCCTGGTAGTCCTCGCTCAGTGAAAAGTCAGGCATGGTCATGCCCCTTTCTGTTCAGGTTCTTCGGGGACAGGATCCGCTGCCCGCACGACGGCGACGATCTGGCCGGCCTTGACCAGGTCGCCGGGCTTGAGGTTGATGCTGGCCTCGCCGGCGATCGCGGCGCTCAGCTGGTGTTCCATCTTCATCGCTTCCACCGTCAACAGCGGCTGGCCGGCCACCACCCGCTCGCCGTTGGCCACCGCCACGGACGTCACCGTCCCGGGCATCGGCGAGCGCACCTCGGGTGATGCCTCCCCCTCGGCCTGGCGGACCCCCGCGAGGGCATCGGCGAGCCGCCGC
>NZ_JBNHGL010000197.1:0-5392 GCF_059091245.1 Arthrobacter sp. Y3225116 | reverse complement strand
CGGGGAGCCTGAACGAATACCGGGCCGAGATCCTGGCCCAGGAGACCGGCTGCCTGTCCCCGGAGGACCGGGCCCGCGTGGACCGGGAACTGGCCGGGAACCGGGAGCGGCTGCGCGGGCTCGGGAACCGGGCTTTGCGGGCCGAAGCCAAGCGCCTGGCCTACCGGCTCGATCCCCGCTCGGTGGTGGAGCGGGCGGCGAAGGCCGAAGCGGACCGGCATGTGTCCTCCCGGCCCGAGCCCGACACCATGGTCTCGGTCCGGACCCTGCTGCCGGTGGTCCAGGGGGTGGCGGTGATGGCCGCCCTGCACCGGGAAGCGGACCGGCTGCGCGGCATGGGCGACCCCCGGTCGCGGGGCCAGCTGATGGCCGATACCGTGTTTGAGCGCGTCACCGGGCGCAGCACCGCCGACCCGGCCCGGCTGGAAATCCAGTTGGTGATGACCGACCGTACCCTGCTCCATGGCCAGAACGAACCGGCCTGGCTGACCGGGCACGGCATCGTCCCGGCCCGCTACGCCCGCAACCTCACCCGTCTCCCTGAACCGCCGGCACCGGCACAACCACCGGCAACCACCACCGACGGCAGCCCGCCGGGCGGGATAGGGCAGAAGGCGCCGCCGGCCGGGACCGAGCCGGGGTGGAAGACCGCCCGCGAGCAGGCCCAACGCAACAAGGTGTTGAAACTGGCCAGCGTGGAGGACATCTGGGTCCGCCGCCTCTACACCGCCCCGGGGACCGGGCAGCTGTTGGGGATGGACTCGGCCGCACGGAAGTTCCCCGACGGGATGCGCCGGATGATCCACGCCCGCGACGCGGTCTGCGCCAGGCCCTGGTGCGACGCCCCGATCCGGCACATCGACCACATCGTGCCCTGGTCACAGGGCGGCAAAACCACCATGGCCAACGGCCAGGGACTGTGCGAACAATGCAACCAGTCAAAGGAAGCCGAAGGCTGGTCCAGCCGCACCCTCGATGGACCCAACCACACGGTGGAGACCACCACGCCCACCGGACACACCTACACCTCCACCCCGCCACCACTACCAGGAACGCCGCCGCCGGATGCAGAGGCAGCCCCTGCTTCCCGGCCCGGCGCCGCCCCTGCTTCCCGAGCCGGCGCCGCACCGCGCGCCCCGAAGGTTACAGCAGGTCGGTCCCGTCGCAGCGCACCTGCACCGGGTCGGGGACGCGCTTGGCGGACAGCGCCGCCTTGCGGTGACGGAGCGCGGCAGTCACGCGGGGTCCGTCCTGATAGCTGAAGAACAGCAACAGGCGGTGCTCGCTGCTCTCCCCCGCTCGGGCCGGCAGCTCAACGGGTCCGACGCTGCGAAGGCTGCCGCTGAGCTCAAAGTCCGCCATGAAGGCTTCAATGCCTGAGGGCTTCCCGGTCAGCGCGGCGATCCTGACAGCAGGAGGTAACTGAAGCTCACGCCGCAACTGCATTTCCCGGGCTGCGGCACCGGTAGGGTCCCACCGAACCAAGGGCGCCACAACCGCGTCCTGGTCGGCGGTGACTACCACCAGCCCCCCTTCGGACGACGGCTGCACCAGCGACGCGGCGCGGAACCACCGGCGCAACACGTCTTCGGGGGTGCGCAGAGACTCACGGCTAAGCATGGCGTTGCCATCCAGCAGCAACGCCGCCGCGTACCCATCGGGTGCCACCGGCTCGGCTCCCGGTGTTGCGACCACCAGGGCTTTCCGCGACTCGACCACAGACTTGATGTGTTCCCCCGAAGAAGACACGACCGTCGCCCCCGGGAACGCACGTCCCAGTTCCTCCGCCGTGCGCAGGGCACCGACCGCAGAGGCACGGAGCCTGTGGGACCCGCATTCGGGGCAGGAGTAGTTCGTGGCCAATCGCCCGCACCACCGGCAAGCCGGCGCCGCGGACCGGCCCGGCTGCGCCAGCGGCCCATTACAGTCGGTGCATCTGGCAGGCGTGCGGCAGTTCTGGCAGGCAAGGGCAGGTGAAAAGCCGGTCCGTGCCACTTGGACCAGCACCGGGCCGCGCTCCAGGCCTTCCTTTGCGGCAAGCCACGCGGCATGCGGCAGGCGGGCATGGCGAAGCATGGGATCGCGTTCCTGTTGGAACGAATCCGCGGTGTTGAGGATGCGCGGGGTCGCCTGGCGCAGGAACGGCCGGGCAGGCGTGAGCTCGGACGCCCAGCCGCTCTCAACCAGCCGCTGTGTTTCGCCGCTGCGCGAGACACCGGCGAAAAGGGCCGCGCAACCGGCCTGTGCCGTGCGCAGCAACAACACCTCGCGCGCATGCTGGTACGGAGAACGCTGCTCCAGCAACAGGTCATCGCCGTCGTCCCACATGGCCACCAGTCCGAGATCCTGCACCGGAGCGAAGGCGGCCGAGCGCGTCCCCACGGCCACCGAGACCTCACCATGCAGCAACCGCAGGTAGTTCCGGTAGCGCGGCGTCGGCCCATCCTCGGCAGTCAGGCGGACATACTGGTCCGCGCCGAGGACGCGCTCCAGTTCGGCTTCCAACCGTGCCAGGTCCTTCGCGTCCGGGACCACGACGACGGCGCCGCGGCCGCTCTGCCGTACGCTCGCCACGGCGTGGGCTACTTGGGCTGTCCATGAAGCAGGACCGAAGGACTTATGGCTGGCCAAAACGGCACGCGGTGCGGCATCAGAGGCCAGCCGGGCCAGAAACTCACCGGCACCGTCATAACCGGCGAAGGCTTGCTCCGCGCCATCCGGGGCCGGCGCGGTAGCCGAAGGCACGGCGGTAGCCGCAGGGGCGGTGGTAGAGACGGCAGAGGTAACCGGAGGCGCGGTGCCTGCCGGAGCTGCCGGATCAGCCGGCGCTGCCGGGTCAGCCAACGGCGCCGGGTCAGCCGCCTGGCCCTCTTCGCGGGTGGCGAATTCCTTGTCCACTTTGGCGACGCGGGGCGGGATGGCGGCGCGCAGTACGTCGCTGACGTTTCCGGCATAGCGCTCGGCCACGGACGTGGCCAGCTGGAGCAGTTCCTCGCTCAGCACCGGCTGCGCGGACACCACTTTGGCCAACGGGGCCAGCTTGACCCCTTCCGGCACCTCCGACGTGCGGCGGGTGATGTACCCGCTCATGTCCTGGCCGCCGAAACGGGCCTTCACCCGCGCGCCGGGAACAGCGTCGGCATCCAAATTCTCCGGCACCAGATAGTCGAAGATCCGGTCCAGATGTGGCAGCGACGTTTCGATCAGCACCTGCGCCACCGGGTTGGTCGCGGCCGCCGGTACGGTGCCCGGCGCCTGCTTGGGGGCACCGAAGCCCTGCAGCAGGCTCAGCTGGTGCGGATCAGAGCCCATCAGGCTCAGGCGTTGAAGTAGCTGCGCAGCGCGTCGGCCCGGTCCGTCCGCTCCCACGTGAAGTCGGGATGTTCACGGCCGAAATGGCCGTGCGCCGCGGTCTGCTTGTAGATGGGCCGCTTGAGCTGCAGGTCGTCGATGATGCCCAGCGGACGCAGGTCGAAAACTTCCTCGATCGCCTGGGCGATACGCGCCGGGTCAACCGTCTCGGTTCCGAAGGTTTCGACGTAGATGCCGACCGGCCGCGCCATGCCGATGGCGTATGCGATCTGGATCTCGGCGCGCCGGGCGAGCCCCGCGGCCACCACGTTCTTGGCCACCCAGCGCATGGCGTAGGCGGCTGAACGGTCCACCTTGGACGGATCCTTGCCGGAAAATGCGCCGCCGCCGTGACGGGCCATGCCGCCGTAGGTATCCACGATGATTTTGCGTCCCGTCAGCCCGGCGTCGCCCACCGGCCCGCCGATCACGAAGTCGCCGCCCGGATTGAGGATGTAGCGCACGTTCGTAGCGTCCAGGGAGCTGGCCGCCAGCACCGGCTCAATCACGCGCGAAGTGAGGTCCGCACGCAGGTGGTCCAGGTCCACGCCGCCTTCATGCTGGCTGGAAATCACGACCGAGTTAACGGACACCGGCTTGTCGCCGTCATAACCGATGGTCACCTGCGTCTTGCCGTCGGGCCGCAGATACGGCAGCGTCCCGTCTTTCCGCACCTCCGTCAAACGCTCCGACAAGCGGTGCGCGAGCCAGATCGGTGCGGGCATCAAGACGTCGGTCTCGTCGCTGGCATAGCCGAACATGATGCCCTGGTCACCGGCGCCCTGGGCATCGCGCGCGTCGATGCCGGTCCCCTCGCGGGTTTCGAACGAGTTAAAGACCCCGGAGGCAATCTCCGGCGACTGCTGGCCGATCGAAACCGACACGCCGCAACGCTCGCCGTCAAACCCCTTGTCCGAGGAGTTGTACCCGATCTCCAGGATGGTGTCGCGGACAATCTGCGGGATCTCCACATAGCCCTTCGTGGTGACCTCACCGGCCACGTGTACCAGGCCGGTCGTCGTCAGCGTCTCTACGGCTACCCGCGACTCGGGGTCCTCGCGCAGCAGCGCGTCGAGGATGGCGTCGGAAATCTGGTCACAGATCTTGTCCGGATGGCCTTCGGTCACGGACTCGGACGTGAAGAGCCGCAGATTGCTGTCAGAAGAAGTCACAGACATACCTTACTTGCTGGCGGGGACCGCCACGGAACGGTTGAGGCGGCCCCGAAGGCCGGGTCATGCAGCGAAACGGGACGAAATAGGGGGTCATTGGTGGGCTGGTTCCCGCGGCCGGCGGGTGATGCGGCACGACGGAGACAGAGGAGACGGCACCTCACGCTCGCGCAGACGGCAGAAGCCGCGTCAGCCCGCACGCAGTGTCAGCGGAAGAGTTCTGCGGTGATGCGCTCGATGACCACGGCCGCCGCGCTGTCTTTGCTGCCACGGTGGGTCTGCGCTTCGACGCCGCCGCGAGCCAGCACCGTGATCTCGGTGTCATCCTGCCCGAACACCAGGTCGCGGCCCACGCGGTTGAGCACCAGCAGGTCGCAGCCCTTGCGCTCGAGCTTGCTGCGCGCGTAGTCGAGCACGTCGCCGCGATCGTCGCCGGTCTCCGCCGCGAAACCGATGATCAGCGGCACCTCGCCGGAGCCGCGCTGCTGCACGACCTCCACCAGGATGTCCGGGTTCCGCACCAGCGTGATCACCGGGTCGTCGGCGTCGTCGCGCTTCTTGATCTTGGTGTCGGTCACTTCCGCCGGCCGGAAATCCGCCACGGCGGCTGCCATGATGACGACGTCGGAGCGTGCCGCCGCTTCAAGCGTCGCCTCGCGCAGGTCCAGGGCGGTTTCCACCGAGCTGGACTTGATCCCGTCCGGGATGGCAACTTCGAGGTGGGCGGCGATCAGTTCGACCTCCGCTCCCGCGGCCGCAGCGGCGCGGGCCAGCGCCACGCCCTGCTTGCCGGAGGACCGGTTGCCCAGGAAGCGCACGGGGTCCAGCGGTTCGCGGGTGCCGCCGGCGGTGACCAGCACCCGCTTGCC
>NZ_JBNHGL010000196.1:0-5484 GCF_059091245.1 Arthrobacter sp. Y3225116 | reverse complement strand
GGCGGCGGCCCGCTCCGCCCGCCCGCCCGCGGGCGCCGGAAGTTCATCCCGGTTGATCCCCGACGGCCGCCCTTGGCCTTGACGGTTACGGAAAATGCGCTATATCCTGAACGAACGGTCGGTAATTATTTCGCGGCCGGATTTCGTACAGTGAGGTGACCATCGTGGCAACGCAGACACAGGCCGGCGACTCCCAGTTGCACGCCGTGCCGTCCCCCGAGGACGAGGCCGGGAAGGCCTACTTTGACAAGATCATTGCCGAGGATTCCCGGATCGAGCCGGCCGACTGGATGCCGGAGAAGTACCGCAAGACGCTGGTCCGGCAGATGTCCCAGCACGCGCACTCCGAGATCATCGGCATGCAGCCGGAGGCGAACTGGATTACCCGCGCGCCCAGCCTGAAGCGCAAGGCCATCCTG
Source organism: Arthrobacter sp. Y3225116 (assembly GCF_059091245.1). Taxonomy (NCBI): domain Bacteria; kingdom Bacillati; phylum Actinomycetota; class Actinomycetes; order Micrococcales; family Micrococcaceae; genus Arthrobacter; species Arthrobacter sp. Y3225116. Next base: position 5,065 of record NZ_JBNHGL010000196.1, on the reverse strand, counting down.
ATGGCCAAGGTGCAGGACGAGGCCGGCCACGGCTTGTACCTCTACTCCGCCACCGAGACCCTGGGCACGCCCCGGCACGTCCTCAACCAGCAACTTCTCGAGGGCAAGGCCAAGTACTCCTCGATCTTCAACTACCCGGCCAACAGCTGGGCGGACATGGGCGCCATCGGCTGGCTCGTCGACGGCGCCGCAATAGCCAACCAGGTGCCGCTGTGCCGGGCCTCCTACGGCCCCTACGGCCGGGCGATGGTGCGGATCTGCAAGGAAGAGTCCTTCCACCAGCGGCAGGGCTTCGAGATCCTGCTGGAACTGGCCAACGGCACCCCGGAGCAGAAGCAGATGGCCCAGGACGCGGTCAACCGCTTCTACGCCCCGGCGCTGATGATGTTCGGCCCCACGGACACCGACTCCCCGAACTCGCAGCAGTCGATGGCCTGGAACATCAAGAGGTTTACCAACGACGAGCTGCGCTCGCGGTTCGTGGGAATGATCCAGGAACAGGTCAAGGTCCTGGGCCTGACCCTGCCCGATGACAAGATCCGCTACAACGAGGAAACCGGCATGTGGGAGCACGGCGAACTCAACTGGGACGAATTCTACGAAGTCCTCGCCGGCCGCGGCCCCTGCAACGCGCAGCGGATGGAGCGCCGCCGCGAGGCACACGAGAACGGCGCCTGGGTGCGCGAAGCAGCAGCCGCCTACGCGGACAAGAAGGCACAGAAAGCACAGGTGGCCTGAATGGCAACTGGAGACCAGACCGCAATGGCCCGACCCGTGGACACGGCGACGGCGGAAGCCGCGTCGTCCGACAAGCAGCCCTGGCCGCTGTGGGAAGTATTCGTCCGCTCCTCGCGCGGGCTGTCCCACGTGCACGCCGGTTCGCTGCACGCCCCGGACGCCGAGATGGCCGTGCGCAACGCGCGGGATCTTTACACCAGGCGCAACGAAGGCATCTCGCTCTGGGTGGTGCCGGCGTCGGCCATCGTGGCCAGCGATCCTGACGCGAAGGGCGAATTCTTCGAATCGCCCAAGGGCAAGGATTACCGCCATGCCACGTACTACACCAAGAGCGAAGGGGTGAAGCACCTGTGAGCGGCGAAAGCGCCACCCGGATCACGCCGGGCAACGCCCTGCGCCCGGAGGACATCGCCGCGCAGGTGACCGAAGGCACCAAGGCCAGCCACGACGTCGGCGAGTACGCGTTGCGCCTCGGCGACGACGCCCTGATCCTGGCCCAGCGGCTGGGCTGGTGGATCTCCCGCGCACCCGAGCTGGAAGAGGACGTCGCGCTCGCCAACATCGCGCTGGACCAGATCGGCCACGCCCGGTCGTTCCTGACCTACGCCGGCTCCGCCTGGGACAAGTCCGAAGACGACCTGGCCTACTGGCGCGGGGAGAACGAATTCCGCTCCAGCTACCTCGTCGAACAGCCCAACGGCGACTTCGGCAGGACCATCGCCCGCCAGCTGGTCATCGCCACCTACCAGCACGAGCTGTACTCGCGGCTGGTCGACTCCCAGGACGAGACCCTGGCGGCCATCGCGGCCAAGGCGCTGAAGGAAGTGGACTACCACCGCGACCACGCCGCGCAGTGGACGCTGCGCCTGGGCGACGGCACGGAAGAGTCGCACCGGCGCATCACCGCCGGCTTCCTCTCCATCTGGCCGTACGTGGAGCAGCTGTTCCTGGACGATGAGCTGATCGACCGGCTGCCCGGCATCGCGGTGCGGCCCTCGGAACTGCGCGAAGGCTTCGAGGCCTTCATCGCGGGAGTCTTCGCAGAGGCGACCCTGGAGGTCCCGGACGTCCAGCCCGCCATGACGGATAAGACCCGCGTCAAACATAGTGAACACCTGGGCTACCTGCTGGCTGAGATGCAGGTACTCGCCCGCGAACACCCCGGCGCCACCTGGTAACCAGGCCGGCCATCGGAGTAACGGAGCTATTCATGTCCACCAATACGGCCCAACGGCCGGCAGGAACCGAAGCGGCGCGCGTCTGGGACGTCGCGGCCACCGTCTGCGACCCGGAGATCCCCGTGCTGAGCATCGAGGACCTGGGCATCCTGCGGTCCGTGTCGGTGCTGGATGAAACGGACGACGGCGGGCGGCCGGCCGTCGAGGTGACCATCACCCCGACCTACTCCGGCTGCCCGGCCATGGACGCCATCCGCGACGACATTGTCGCCGCGCTGGCATCCGAGGGTTACGCCGACGTCCGGGTGAAGCAGGTGCTGGCCCCGGCCTGGACCACGGACTGGATGACCGCCGAGGGCAAGGCCAAGCTGAACGAGTACGGCATCGCCCCGCCGTCGGGCATGGCGCCGGTCCGCACCGGACCGGTCAGGCTGGGCCTGAGCGTCAAGTGCCCGCGCTGCGATTCCCTCAACACCCGCGAGCTGTCCCGCTACGGCTCCACGTCGTGCAAGGCGCTGTACCAGTGCAACGACTGCCATGAACCCTTCGACTACTTCAAGGTGCTCTAGATGACTACTTCCACCCCGGAGGCCACGGCCGTCAAGCGCCGCGCCACCTTCCACCCGCTGTCCGTCGCCGAGGTCCGCAAGCTCACCGACGAAGCCGTCGAGGTCACGTTCGAGGTGCCGGAGGAACTGCACGGCCAGTACGACTACGTGCCCGGCCAGTACGTGGCCCTGCGCACCACGCTCGAAGGCCAGGAAATCCGGCGCAGCTACTCCATCTGCGCCGAGCCGACGCCGGGCGAAATCCGGGTGGCGATCAAACGCGACATCGGCGGACTGTTCTCGAACTGGGCCAACGACCACCTCAAGGCCGGGGACGTCCTGGACGTCATGAGCCCCACCGGCGCCTTCATCTCGAAGCACCAGATGACGGAGATCAACCACCCCGAACAGATCAATGCCGACGCCGGGGCCACCTTCGTGGCGTTCGCCGCCGGGTCCGGTATCACGCCGGTGATCTCGATCGCGCGGACCGTGCTGGCCGCCAGCGACAGCGTCCGGTTCGACCTGATCTACGCGAACAAGGCCGCCATGGACGTGATGTTCGTGGAGGAACTGGCCGACCTGAAGGACAAGTACCCCACCCGCTTCGCGCTGCACCACGTGCTCTCCCGCGAGCAGCGCATTTCGCCGCTGCTCTCCGGCCGGATCGACGCCGAGAAACTGACCAGCCTGTTCGACAACGTGCTGCGCACCGACGACGTGGACGAGTGGTTCCTCTGCGGCCCCTTCGAACTGGTCCAGCTGTGCCGCGACACCCTCGCCGAGCGCGGCGTGCCCGCCGACAAGATCCGCTTCGAGCTGTTCAGCACGGGCGAGCCGACCAAGCCGCAGGGAAACATCGGCCGGCCGGTGCAGCTCGACCCCAGCGCGGACAACTACGAGATCAACTTCAGGCTGGACGGGCTCTCCGGCAAGGTCGCCTCGCCCAAGCATGCCCGCGAGTCGGTGCTCAACGCCGCGCTGCGCGTCCGCCCGGACGTTCCCTTCGCCTGCGCCGGCGGGGTGTGCGGCACCTGCCGCGCCAAGGTGGTCTCCGGCACGTTCACCATGGAGGAGAACTACGCGCTGGAACCGGACGAGATCGAGCGCGGCTACGTGCTGACCTGCCAGACCCACCCGACCAGCGACGAAATCAGCGTCGACTACGACGCGTAGCCACGCGGCGAGGGGCGGGTTACACCCGTCCCTCGTGCAGTCTCTCTTCGACAACCAGGCGCCCCCCAGGAGGATTCACGTATGAGCATGATTGAGCTGTCCATCGAGGACAACATCGCCGAAGTGGTGCTCAACGCGCCGGGCAAGATGAATGCGCTGGATGAGCAGGCGGTCAATGACCTGGGCAAGGCCTACGACGACGCCGCCGCCGCCGGCGTCCGTGCGCTGCTGCTCCGGGGCGAGGGCCGCGGGTTCTGCGCCGGCCGCGACATCTCCGCGGTGGACCCGGCCACCGACGACGCCTACGGTTACCTGTCCGGCGTCGTCACCCCGGTGCTGCGGAAGATGGCGGAGTTCCCCGCGCCCACCTTCGCCGCCGCGCAAGGGGCGGCGCTCGGCGTCGGGCTCGGCCTGCTGATCGCCACCGATGTGGTGTACGTGGCCGACAGCGCCAAGATCGGCTCGCCGTTCGCCAACCTGGGGGCCACCCTGGACTCGGGCGGGCACTGGCTGTTCACCGAGCGGCTCGGCGCGCACCGCACCCTGGACCTGATCTACACCGCCGAGCTGATGAGCGGCGAGGAGGCGGTGAGGGCCGGGCTGTTCAGCCGGGCCATGCCGGCGGACGAGCTGCTGGAGACCACCCGCGGCATCGTGGGCAAGGTGGCCCAGGGCGCCACCGGCGCGTTCCGCGCGTCCAAGGAGCTGGTGGCGAACATCCGCGACCAGCGGCTGGGCCTGTGGCTGTCCACCGAAGAGGAAAACGCCGCGCAGGGCCGGCTGTGCAAGAGCGACGACTACGCCGAAGGCTTCAAGGCTTTCCAGGAGAAACGCCGGCCGGTCTTCAAGGGCTGACCGCCGGCCGCGGCCGGCCCCCCGCGGTACCGGCCGGCCGGCCAGCCCGGTGCCGCGCGCGCTTAGACTGCCCGCGCGGGTGAAGGGTAGGCTTCCACGCGAAGCCCCGTGCGCGCCGCCGGGCTGCCCGGTCGCTGCCACAGGAGTCACATGAATGCCGCCCCGCCTGCCGTCACCACCGTCGCCTGCCCCGACCGGGAGCTGATGGCCGCCCTGGAACCCCTGCCCGCGGGGATCCGCACCGTCTTTTGGGATTTCGACGGCGACCCCGAGGGCGCCCGGCCCGAACAGATCGAGGCCGTGGTGCTGCCGTACCCGGACATGTCCGCGGCGGTCGCCGGCCTGCCGAAGCTGGCGAACCTGAAGCTGGTGCAGGCCCAAACCACCGGGGTTGACGGGATAGCCGCCGTCGTCGGACCGGACGTCGCCATCGCCAGCGCGGCCGGAGTGCACGCCGCCGCGACCGCCGAACTCGCCGTCGGGCTCGTGCTTGCCTCCTTGCGCGGGATCGATGTCGCCGCGCGCGACCAGCCCGAGGGGCGGTGGCGCCACGTGCGGCGGCCGTCGCTG
>NZ_JBNHGL010000195.1:0-5517 GCF_059091245.1 Arthrobacter sp. Y3225116 | reverse complement strand
CAGCGCCGCCCGGCGCCTCCGCACGGCCCCGCCCCACCGCTCAGCACGGCGTCCACCGCGGCGCCCCCGACAGATGGAGACCTCAGTGACCAGCTCGACCAACGGAAAGTTCGACCGCACCCCGCTGATCGCCGGCAACTGGAAGATGAACATGGACCATGTCCAGGGCATCACCCTCTTGCAGAAACTGGCATGGACGCTCAGCGATGCCCGGCACGACTATGCCCGGGTCGAGGTCGCCGTGTTCCCGCCGTTCACCGACCTGCGCGGCGTGCAGACGCTGGTCAATGGCGACGACCTGAAGCTTGTCTACGGCGCCCAGGACCTCTCGCCGCACGATGCCGGCGCCTACACCGGTGACATCTCCGGGCAGTTCCTGGCCAAGCTGGGCTGCCGGTACGTGCTGGTTGGGCATTCCGAGCGGCGCGAGATCCACGGCGAGGACGACACGCTGCTGAACGGGAAGCTGAAGGCGGCCTACCGGCACAAGCTGACCCCTGTGCTGTGCGTCGGCGAAGGCCTCGCGGTGCGCCAGGCCGGGAACCACGTGGAGCACACGCTCAATCAGTTGCGGGCCGATGTGGCAGGCCTGGACGCCGGTCAGGCCGCCCGGCTGGTCATCGCCTACGAGCCGGTGTGGGCGATCGGCACCGGGGAAGTGGCCGGCCCCGAGGACGCCCAGGAGATGTGCGCCGCCATCCGTGCGGAGATGGCCGTCCTCTTCGATGACAGCGTGGCGGCCGGGGTGCGGTTGCTCTACGGCGGCTCCGTGAAAGCGGCGAACGCGGCCGCGATCCTGAACGAGCGCGACGTGGACGGCGTGTTGGTCGGCGGCGCCAGCCTGGATGCAGGCGAATTTGCTAATATTGTCAGGTTCGAACAACACCTGCTGACAAAGTGATGTCTGCCCGCCACTGGGATATCCCGACAGCTGACGAAAGGCCACTGTGGAAGCTCTGAAGATCACGCTGCAAATCCTGCTCGGCATCACGAGCCTGCTGCTGACCCTGCTCATCCTGCTCCACAAGGGGCGCGGCGGCGGCATGTCCGACATGTTCGGCGGGGGCATGACCACCAGCCTGGGATCGTCCGGCGTCGCGGAGCGCAACCTCAACCGGTTCACGGTGGTCCTGGGGCTGGTCTGGGGCGCGGTCATCGTGGGCCTGGGCCTCATGATGCGTTTCAGCGCGGAATCCTGACCGACGCTTCCGGGGCCCGGCACCGCCTTGGGTTCCGCTGTCCGGGACCGGCGGGCCGACGACTTGGCCCAACCCCTTAACCCTTCGCTGTTCGACCCGTAGACTGGTGCCCGATGCAGGGGGCATCGATTCTTCTCAGCGGGGGAGCAAACATGGTTGATCCGTCGAATTCTTTCCGCGCGGTCCGGGTGGGCTCCGAATCGGGTGCCGGGCTCGCAGGCTGGCAGGCCGTGACCGGGCGGACGGTAGTTCCGGTGACCAAGGTTCCCGTCACGTATTGGTGTCCGAAGGGACACGAGACCACGCCGGTCTTTGCCAATCTGAGCGAAGCCGACATCCCGCCGTCGTGGGACTGCCCGCACTGCGGCCAGACGGCGGCCAGGGAACCGGGCGGGTACATCACCGAAGCCCGCAGCAGCGACGAGCCCTACAAGAGCCATCTGGAGTACGCGAAGGAACGGCGCAGCCCGGACGAGGCGGAGGCCGTGGTGGAACAGGCGCTCGAGAAGCTGCGGCGACGGCGTCGGGAGGCGCGCTAGCGGTTGAACCGGCCGGGCCGGCCGCCGCCCGGAGCAGCCGCTGTCAGCCGTCGCCTCTTTCGGCCGCGGACAGCAGCGCGTCGGGCAGCTTGGACGCGGCGTCCCGGTCCAGCAGCCACACGGTGCGCTTGCGCCCGCGGGCACCGGCGGCGGGAACCTGCACCGGGTTGGCGCCGGCGAGGGCGAGTCCCACGGCGCCGGCCTTGTCCTGGCCGCCCACCACCAGCCAGACCTCGTCCGCGGAGTTGATCGTCGGGAGCGTCAGGGACACGCGCTCCGGAGGTGGTTTCGGCGCATCCGTCTCGCCGATCACGGACCGCTCTTCCTCGCGGATGCCGCCCATCTCGGGGAACAGCGATGCGATGTGCGCATCCGGCCCCACGCCCAGCAACAGCACGTCGAATCTCGGCACCGGGCCGCTGGTGCCCTCTTCGGCCGCGGCCTGCCGCAGCGCCGCGGAATAGGCCACGGCCGCCGCGTTCGGGTCGGCGTGTTCGCCGGCGGCACCGAAGGGGTGCACCCGGGCCGGGTCCAGCGGGAGCGCGTCCAGCAGCGCTTCGCGTGCCTGCCGTTCGTTGCGGTCCCCGCTGTCCTTGGGGACGAACCGCTCGTCGCCCCACCAGATGTTCACCTTGGACCAATCGAAGCCGGCGGGCGCGTCGACGGCGGCTACCGCCTTCAAGGTGTTGATGCCCAGGCTGCCGCCGGTGAGCACCACGGTGGCATCGCCGCGGCCGGCCTGGGCCGCCGCCAGGCGCTCCACCAGCCTCCGGGCCACCGAGCCGGCGACGGCGGCGGTGTCGGAGTGGACTATGACGTGTGGTTCAGCGGTCACTGCGGCGCACGCTCCTCAAATTGGTTCGGGGCAATCCGTGAATCAGCACCTCGCCGAACACTTCGTCCGGGTCCAGCCGGCGCAGTTCCTCGGCCAGGCATTCCTCCAGCGGGCGGCGCGGCAGCGTAATGCGCTGCACCGGCAGGCCGGGCATGATCAGTTCGGCCACGGACGGGCCGGGACGCAGGATCTGGATGTCGCCGGTCGTCCGTGAAATGCGCACGCCCCTGATGCCGGTCCCCGCCGTGTCCTCCACGATGGTCACCGGCGCGTTCAGGGCCAGCGTCAGCCACGCCGCCAAGAGGACGGTGCTGGGGGAGTCCGAGGCGCCCTCCACGGCAACCGAGGTGACCGGGGCAGGTTCCAGCTGGTCAAAGACGGCGGCCAGCTGGACGCGCCAACTGGTAAGCCGCGTCCAGGCCAGGTCCGTGTCGCCGGCGGTATGGGTCTCGCGCAGGCTGAACAGCGCCTGCTGCGGGTCCGGCTCCTTGTCTGAATCCGTGATGCGGCGGTGCGCAATCCGGCCGATGGACGTGCGCGAAGCATCCTTCGGCATGCCGTGCGGCCACCAGGCCACGATCGGGGCGTCGGGCAGCAGCAGCGCGGCCACCAGGGACTCGCTCTCGGCTGCCAGCTGGCCGTAGCCGTACAGCACCACCACTTCGGCCGCTCCGGCATCGCCGCCGACCCGGATCTGGGCATCCAGCTTGGTCTCCGCCTCCGACCCGGCATCCACCAGGGCGATGATCCGGCAGGGATGTTCCCGGCTCGCGGCATTGGCGGCGAAGATGGCCTCTTCTTCGTAACCGAGCGAGGTCACGACGACCAGGGTCAGCACGCGCCCCAGCGCCACAACGCCGCCTTGCTCCCGCATGGCCACGATTTCCTTCGAGACCTTCGACGTGGTGGTGTCCTTGAGCTCTTTAATCACGGCCTTCTCCAAGTGCGTCCGTCGCGGGCCAGCAGCTCGTCGGCCGACGCCGGTCCCCAGCTGCCGGGGGAGTAGGGCTCCGGCCGGGTGCGGCTGTTGGCCCAGTACTCCTCGAACGGGTCCAGGATCTTCCAGGACAGCTCGACTTCCTGGTGGCGGGGGAACAGCGGCGGCTCGCCGAGCAATACGTCCAGGATCAGCCGTTCGTAGGCCTCCGGACTGGACTCGGTGAACGCGTGCCCGTAGCCGAAGTCCATGGTGACGTCCCGGACCTCCATTTGCGTGCCGGGCACCTTGGACCCGAAGCGCATGGTGACTCCTTCGTCCGGCTGGACACGGATCACCACTGCGTTCTGGCCGAAGTCGTCCTCGTGGTGGTTGGGGAACAGCAGGTTCGGCGCGCGTTTGAACACCACCGCAATCTCCGTGACCCGGCGGCCCAGGCGCTTGCCGGCACGCAGGTAGAACGGCACGCCGGCCCAGCGGCGGGTGTGGATGTCCAGCCGCAGCGCCGCATAGGTCTCGGTGACCGAGTCCGGGTTGAAGCCTTCTTCCTCCAGATAGCCGGCCACTCTCTCACCGCCCTGCCACCCGCCGGTGTACTGGCCGCGGGCCGAATGGGCCGACAGGTCCTCGGGGAGCTTGACGGCGGCCAGCACCTTTTCCTTCTCCGTCCGCAGGTCCTCCGCGTTGAAGGAAATGGGTTCCTCCATGGCGGTCAGGGCGAGCAGCTGGAGCAGGTGGTTCTGGATGACGTCGCGCGCCGCCCCGACGCCGTCGTAATAGCCTGCGCGGCCGCCGATCCCGATGTCTTCCGCCATGGTGATCTGCACGTGGTCCACGTAGTTCGCGTTCCAGAGCGGCTCAAACAGCTGGTTGGCGAAGCGCAGGGCCAGGATGTTCTGGACGGTCTCCTTGCCCAGATAGTGGTCGATCCTGAACACCGCGTCCGGCGGGAAGACCGATTCGACGATGTTGTTCAGTTCGCGTGCGGACTGCAGGTCATGCCCGAAGGGCTTCTCGATGACAACCCGCCGCCAGGGTGTGCCGTCAGCTTCCTCGGGTGCCTGGGCCAGGCCGTGCGAGGAGAGCATCTTGCACACCTGCTCGAAGGCCTTGGGCGGAATCGAGAGGTAGAACGCGTGGTTGCCCTGCGTCCCGCGCTGCTCGTCGAGCTCTTCCAGGGTGCCGCGGAGCTGCTCAAAGGCATCCTCGTCGTCGAAGGCACCCTGGACGAACCGGATGCCCGCCGCCAGGTGGGTCCAGATGTCCTCGCGGAACGGGGTGCGGGCATGCCGCTGCACGGATTCCTTCACCTGGGCCGCGAACTCGTCGTCGTCCCATGGCCTGCGGGCAAAACCGACCAGCGCGAAGCTCGGCGGCAGCAGCCCGCGATTGGCCAGGTCGTAGACCGCCGGCATGAGCTTCTTGCGGGCAAGGTCTCCGGTGACCCCGAACAGCACCAGCGAACAGGGGCCGGCAATGCGGTCGAGCCGGCGGTCGCGCGGATCCCGGAGCGGGTTGGCCGGACGCCGCCGTCGTTCGGAAGGGGCCATTACTGCTTTCCAGCCAGTCGGGACACCGCGTCCATCACCTGGCGCACGCCGGCGGCCCGGTCGGCCAGATGCAGGCGCAGGACGGGGCGGCCGCCCTCCCGCAGCACGTTGGCGTCGCCGGCAGCCTGGGCATCGATGAGTTCGCCGAAGCTGAACTCGCGTCCCGGGATGGGGATGTCCGTCGCGGCCTCGCCGGTCAGCTGCAGGTAGACGCCAATGCCCGGTCCGCCCTTGTGGAACTGCCCGGTGGAGTGCAGGAACCGCGGGCCCCAGCCGAACGTCACGGGCCGTCCGGTCGCCTCGGCCAGCAGGGGCCGGACGCGTTCCAACTCGGCCTGGCCGAAGCGGTCAAGGTAGGCCTGCACGCTCACGTAGCCGTCCGGCCCCAGTTGGCCCAGCAGGCCGCGCAGCGCGTCGTCCAGCGACGCACCCATGGCCAGGCCGCTGCCGCGCACCT
>NZ_JBNHGL010000194.1:0-5573 GCF_059091245.1 Arthrobacter sp. Y3225116 | reverse complement strand
GGGCCAGGATACGTTCCTGCTGATTGGCCGGCACGAACGCCAGCGTGCCGACCAGCGCGGTGGCCGCGGCGCCTGCGGCGAGCGGCCGCCAGGCGCTGGCACTGAACCAGCCAAAGCGGCGCACCGGTGTTTCCACGAAGTAGTAGCTCAGGGCGGCCAGGCCAAAGGAACAGGCCAGCAGCAGCGGACTGGTGGCCGGCCCGGGTTCCCGATCGGCCAGGATCGTGAAGAACACGATCAGGGGCCAGTGCCAGAGGTAGAGCGAGTAGGAGACATTCCCCGTCCATTGGATGGGCCGCCAGTCCACCAGGCGGTGCAGGGACAGCGGCCCGCTGGTCCGTCCGGCCGCGATGACGGCCATGGTGCCCAGCACCGGGAGCAGGGCCGCCGCCCCGGGGAACGGGGTGCCGGCGTTGAAGAGGAACGCCGAGGCCGTGATCGCGGCCAGGCCCGCTGCCGCCAGGAGGCTGCGCAGGTACGGCCAGCGGCGCGTGTCCCGGTGCAGGGCGGCCAGCAGCCCGCCCAGCCCGAGTTCCCAGATCCGGGTGGGCGTGATGAAGTAGGCGGCCGGACTGCCGCCGGCGGTGGCCCAGATGCCATAGGCCAGCGACGCCGCGACGACGGCGGCGAAGATCACTGCTGCGACCCGGGCCACCCGCTCTTCCCCGGAGCGGCGCACCAAGCCCCGGCGGCCCCGCCTCGTCCGGCGCGCCGCGAAGACGGCCAGCAGGACCAGCAGCGGCCACAGCAGGTAGAACTGTTCCTCGACGGCCAGGGACCAGAAGTGCTGAAGCGGCGTCGGCGTCTCGGTCGCGGCCAGGTAATCGACGGAGTCGGCGGCCAGGACCCAGTTTTGGACGTAGAGGGTGGAGGCCAGGGCCTGGCCTCCGATGCGCTCCCACTGGCTCATGGGCAGCAGCGCCAGCGTGGCGGCCAGGACGACGGCGATGGTCAGCAGCGCCGCCGGCAGGATGCGCCGGATGCGGGCCGCCCAGAATGACCGCAGGGACAGCGTGCCGGTGGCCGCCGCCTCCCGGAGCATGTGGCCGGTGATCAGGAAGCCGGAGATGACGAAGAAGACGTCCACTCCGACGTAGCCGCCGGGCAGCCAGCGCGGCTCCAGGTGGTAGGCCACCACCAGCAGCACCGCAAGGGCGCGCAGGGCTTGGATTTCGGGCAGGAATTTCCGCCGCGGCGTCGTGTCAGGATCCATCGCAGGACATTCAGTCATGCCAAGGTCAACGACAGTTGGCGGCGGGGTGAACGCCCGGGTGCAGGACCGGGCCGGCTACCTCAGGCCGTTCGGCGCCGCCACCAGAGGAGGGCCGAGCCAAGCATCAACAGGCCCGCTCCACCCGAGGCGAGCCAGGCGGTGCCGGCGGCCCCGGTGTCTGCCAGCGCGCCGGCCGGGACGGCCGCCGGAAGCACGTTAGACGGCGCGGCCGGCTGGGGCTGCGAGGCCGGGATGATAACTGCCGCAGGTTCCTTGGCCGGTTGCTCCGGTGCGGGCTCACCAGCAACCGGCCACTCTTCAAAGTCGCCCGGCCATTCACCGATTCCTTCGAACAGCTCGTAAATCCACAGAATGAGCTCCTCCCCCGCTTCAGGATCGGAGGCGCTCATTTCCCGGATCAAGGCGGCCAGGCCGTCCAGGTCGCCCGCCATGAGGTACTCCAGCATGAGGTTCATCAGGTACGTCATGCCCTCGGACTCGAGCACGAGGTCCATGTTCTCCTCCATCCAGCGCATGACGGTTTCCTCGTCGCCGGCGGCGATGTCATCCGGGATATTGAAGTCGCTGTGGGTCAGGGGACGTCCGTTCACCACAATCGACTCAAAGAGGGCGGGTTTTGCCGCTGGAGGAGCCACGGGTGCGGGCGCGACCTCTGGGGCGGGGTCCGCCGCAGGGGTGGGAGCAGTGGGCATGTCCGTGGCCGGTGTCGGAGTTGAGTCCTCGGCCGGGGCGCCCTCCGCGGAGGCCGCCGCTTCGCCGGAATCGATGGGGCCCCCGGCCCCATCGGTGCCGTCGGCGCCCTCCGACGGCATGCCGTCGTTTTCCGCTCCGGGAGCCTCGACCAGCAGGGTGACCACGGCGTCAGCCAGGGCCTCTTCCGGCTCCAACTGGACCGGCTCGGCAGCGGCAGTTTCTTCAACCGGCGCGCTCGCGGCCTGTTCCGAACCAACGGTCCCGGCGGCAACCCCGTCCGGGCCGGGCGCGGGAGCGGTGTCACCGGGGATCGGGCCCGGCTGTCCGGCCGGATCCTGGCCGCCGGCGTGGGCGGGAACGCTGCCCAGGGCGAGAGCGGCGGCAACGGTACCGGTGAGCAGCGCAGCGCGCAGTCGTGATGTCACGTGAATGTCCTGTCCCCAACTCGTCTGTCCTGGCAGGGCGGATATCGCGCCGATCCGATTGCTTCGTTGCCCCGCGTCGGCCGGCATTTACCGACCCTTGCAGAAATATAAATGATGCAGGTCACATCTGCTAATTCGGCGCGCCTGCCGGGGTCCGCGGGCAACGCGGGTCGTCCTACCCTGCCCGGTCCACAGGTCCGCCGTCTGCCCGTCCCTGGCTGAGTGTTGCCTCGCCCTCCAGCAGCCCGAGGGAACTGATCCACGGGAAAACGAACTCCAGGAGCACCAGGACCACCGCCGCCAGCAGCATCAGCGACAGCAGGATCCGCACGGCGAACGGGCCGGGCAGGTTGCGGAAGATCCAGGCGTACACCTCAGGCTCCTGCCTGCGCGGCGACCAAGCCGGCAATTTCGGCAGGCGGTCCCGCCTCGGCGGGGCGCCAGGATTCCAGCGCGGCGTAGGCGATGTACCGCTCACGGTCGCTGAACCGTGGATGACAGGTCGTCAGTGTCATCATCGCCCTGACAGGTTCGGCCCCCGGTTTTTCCGGCACCGGCAGCAATACATCGGTCTGGTCCGGCGTCACGATGGTGTACTCCTCGAAGACGTAGGTGAAGTACCCGTCGGCGGTGCGCACGTGGATGCGGTCCCCGGGCCGGAGCGCGTCGATATTGTCGAGGACCTTGCCGTAGGTCTGGCGATGGCCGGCCACCGCGAAGTTTCCGACCTCCCCCGGCATCGCCGCGCCGTCGTACATGCCCAACCCCAGCGAATCGAGGATCTCGGGACCCACCCCCGCGGAGACCGGCACGGTGAAGTCATCGCCGAAGCGCGGGACGTAGACGACCCCGAAGGTCTCGCCGTCCCGGGGCTGCCCGCCCGTCTGCGGCGGCCCGAAGTCCTCGCCGGCGGCCGTCACGGCGGGGCCTTCGAATTGCCGGGACAGGGCGGTGACCGCGTCCTGCTGCGCCGCCCGGGCGTCCAAGTTGGTCCACCACAGCTGCCAGATAACGTAGAGGAGGACGATGGCGCCCAGGGTCACGAGCAGTTCGCCCGCCAGGCCGGAGGCGGCCCGGAGCGAACCCGTGGTTTGACGTTTTCCCATGTGCGCAATCCTCCCTGGGGAACTGGATTCCTGCCGGCGGCGGGGCTGGCGTGCCCGCCTTCGAAACCTACTGCTGGGCGCGCAGCGCGTCGGTGACCTTGGCGGCGGCGGCCCGCAGCTTCGGCAGGGCTTCCGCGACGACGGCGTCGACGTCCCGGGTGCCGTCTGCCAGCGATGCCTGCATGGACATGTTCAAGGCGGCGGCCACGGACCCGTCCGGATGCAGGACCGGAACGGCCACCGAGCGCAGGCCGATCTCCAGTTCCTGGTCCACCAGGGCCCATCCCTGGCTCCGCACCTTGTCCAACTCCGCCCGAAGCCTGTCCGGGTCGGAGATGGTCCGTGACGTCAACGGCTTCAGCTCGGCCGAGGCCAGATAGTCCTCCAGCCGGCCGGCGGGCAGGCCGGCGAGCAGCACGCGGCCCATGGACGTGGCGTAGGCGGGGAAGCGCGTGCCCACCATGATGCCCACGGTCATGATCCGCCGGGTGTGGATGCGGGCGATGTAGACGATCTCATCGCCGTCGAGAATCGACGCGGAGGTGGATTCATGCAGCTCCGCGGAAAGCTCTTCCAGCAATGGCTGCACCAGCTGGGGCAGACTCTGCCCGGCGAGGTAGGAATACCCCAGCTGGAGCACCAGAGCGGTGAGTTCGAAGACGCGGCCGTCCGTGCGCACGTAGCCCAGGTCGACCAGGGTGTGCAGGAACCTCCGCGCCGTGGCACGGGTCAGGCCGGTCCTCTTGGAGACCTCGCTGAGCGTCATGGTGACGTTGTCGGCGTCGAAGGCCCTGATCACGGTCAATCCGCGGGCCAGCGACTGGACGAACTGGTCGCCCGGCGTCTTGGTCTCGGTCATGGTTCCTTTTACTCGGTGGGCGGAAGCAGCTTGACGTCCATCTTGGACTGCAGTTCCTCAAGCGTGGTCCCGAACGTCTCGCGCACGCGCACGCCTTCCTCGGTAATCAGGAAGACCGCGTCATTAGTGTATACGCGGGTGACGCAGCCCACTCCCGTGAGCGGGTAGGTGCATTCCGGCACCAGCTTCGGCTTGCCGTCCTTGGTGAACAGGGACATCATCACGTAGACGTCCTTGGCCCCCGTGGCCAGGTCCATCGCGCCGCCGACGGCGGGAATGGCGTCGGGTGCGCCGGTGTGCCAGTTCGCGAGGTCGCCGGTGGCGGAGACCTGGAACGCGCCGAGCACGCAGACGTCCAGGTGGCCGCCGCGCATCATGGCGAAGGAGTCGGCGTGGTGGAAGTAGGACGCGCCCGGCACCTCGGTGACCGGGACCTTGCCCGCGTTGATCAGGTCCTGGTCGATCTGGTCGCCCTGCGCCTCCGGGCCCATGCCCAGCATGCCGTTTTCGGTGTGCAGGGTGATGTCCTGCTCGGCGGTCAGGTAGTTGGAGACCGACGTCGGCTGCCCGATGCCGAGGTTGACGAAGGAACCGGGCTGGATGTCCCGGGCCACCAGCCTGGCCAGGTCTTCGCGGCTGAGTTTCTCGCTCACTGGTTTGCCTCTCCCTCTGCGGCCTGCGGCGCAATTTCGACGACGGTGTCCACGTAGATGCCCGGAGTCACGATGACCTCGGGATCCAGTTCGCCGGTCTCCACGATGCCGGAGACCTGGACGATGCTCTTCTTGGCGGCGGCGGCCATGATCGGTCCGAAGTTGCGGGCGGTCTTGCGGTAGACCAGGTTGCCCTTCCGGTCGGAGGTCAGCGCCTTGATCAGCGCGACGTCGCCGTGGATCGGGGTCTCGAGCACATAGCCACGGCCGTCAATCATCCGGGTTTCCTTGCCCTCGGCCAGCATGGTGCCGTAGCCGGTGGGTGTGAAGAAGCCGCCGATCCCGGCGCCGGCGGCGCGGATGCGCTCGGCCAGGTTGCCCTGCGGCACCAGTTCCAGTTCGATCTCGCCGGCGCGGTAGGCGGTGTCGAAGTGCCAGGAGTCGGACTGGCGGGGGAAGGAGCAGATGATCTTCTTGACCCTGCGCTCCTTGATCAGCAGCGCCAGGCCGGCGTGAACCTGCCCTGCGTTGGCGGGGGTACTTGCCCTGCGCCGCGCGGCGCTTTCCATGGCCGGAAGGTAAGCTGGTTGTCGAATCGTTTCA
>NZ_JBNHGL010000193.1:0-5590 GCF_059091245.1 Arthrobacter sp. Y3225116 | reverse complement strand
GCCGTCGTGCCCGGCACCGCGGCGGGAGCTCCCGGCGCGGGTGCCCGGCCCGGGTCAGTAGCGCTTGGCGGCTTCGGGGTGGGCGGCCAGCTCTTCTTCCACCTCGCGGTGAATCTTGCGTTCCAGGATGATGGACAGGAACGGGATCACGCCACCCAGGGCGATCAACACGAACTTGGTGAACGGCCAGCGCATCAGCGACCAGAGCCGGAAATCGGCGATCAGGTACAACACGTACAGCCAGCCGTGTGCCACGAGCACGGCGATGGACAGGTTCAGGCCGTCAATCACCGACGGCTCGGCCTGCGCCAGCCCGAGCGCGAACGTCTCGCCGGTCAGGGTGTTGGTGGCCCCGGCGAACAGGAACAGGTTGAAGCCGTACCGCAGCACCATCTCCACGCAGAGCAGCAGCAGCATGATGCCGGTGATGTAGGAGGTGACCTTGTAGAAGGTCAGGGCGGAACGGATTTGGGCGTGGGTTCCGCCGAAGCGGCGTTTGGCCGGACGCTGGGTCGCGGCGGAACGGTCGGGGGCGTTTTCGGTCACGTGGACTACCTCGTTGTGTGGGGTGTGCTGGATGTGGTCTGGTCGGCGGCGGCGTCGCCCTGGCGGGTGCCGGCGGGGCCTGCCGCGCTCCCCCGCCCGGTTTCGGCAGCATGGCGGGCCGCTTCGGCCGCGTCTTCGGCCGCCTCCAGGTCGCGGCGGTAGTCGTCGGCCACCAGCCGCCACCAGAGGAAGATGGCGAATCCGGCGAACACGACCCATTCCACCGCGTAGAAGACGTTCATCCAGTTGACCGGTGCTTCCTGGGGCTGCGGTCCGACGACCACCGGCTGCATCGAGGTTCCCTCGGTCGCGGTGCCAAGGTCCGTGCCGCCGACGGTGAAGCCGGTGCCGACCACGAAGCCGGAGTAGCCGGGCGCGTTCCAGCGGTTGATCAGCTCGGCCGCCGAGAGCGAAGCCACCTGGCCGCCGGGCAGGCTTCCGGGCAGCGGGGCTTCCGTGGGCAGCAGCCGCCCGACGACGGTGGCCTCGCCTTCCGGGGCGGGAACGGCATCCGCCGGTTCCTCGACCCAGCCGCGCACCACGGGGATGACCACGTCTTCGCCAAACTGCTCCACGCCGTCCACCGTGAACGGGTCGACCACCCAGAGGCCTTCCTCGCCGTCCTGCAGGCGGTTCCGAACCAGCACCTGCCCGCCCGGGACGAAGCTGCCGTCGAAGGTGACCATCTGGTCCGCGGTGGCGGCCATCATCGGGACACCGGGTTTAAAAACGTCGGTCAGCGGCTTGACGGTTTCCGTCTCGCCCGGGGGCGGGGGCGGTTCGCTCTGCGACGTGGAAAACTGCCACTGGCTCAGCAGCACGAACACCGTGGACAGCGCCAGCGCAAGCACCAGCGCCGCTATCCAGCGGGGTTTCAGGGCAGTCTTGAGCACCCATTAAAGGTACTTCGCAACCATGTAGAAAACGAATCCTGCCCGGGTACCCTCAGGCCAGCGGAACGATGTCGTCGACGCCCATCCGGGCGCTGTCGGCCGTGACGTCGTCGGGCTGCTCCTGGCTGAGCCGTTCGGCTTCGACCCGGGCCAGGTAGTGCTTCACCTCGCGTTCCACCTGTCCTTCGCTCCAGCCGAGGAGGGGCGCCATCAGCCCGGCGACGACCGGGGCGGCGGAGACACCGCGGTCCCAGGCCTCGATGGAGATCCGGGTCCGGCGGGTGAGCACGTCGTGGATGTGCCGGGCTCCCTCGTGCGTAGTCGCATAGACCACCTCTGCCGCCAGGTAGTCGTCGGCGCCGGGCAGCGGTTCGGCCAGCTCCGGCCGTTCGGTGATGATGTCCAGCACCTCGCCGGCCATGGATCCGTACCGGTTGAGCAGGTGTTCGACCCGGGCAACGTGGATGCCCGTGCGGTCCGCCGTGCGGCTGCGCCTGTTCCAGGCCGCCTTGAAACCGGAGGCGCCGAGCAGCGGGATGGTGTCCGTGCAGCTCGGCGGGACGCGCTCGTCGAGGGCCCGGGCCGCCTCGTCGACGGCGTCCTTGGCCATCACGCGGTACGTGGTGTACTTGCCGCCGGCCACCACCACCAGCCCGGGGACCGGGTGCGCCACCACGTGTTCGCGCGAGAGCTTGGCGGTGGAATCGTTCTCGCCCGCCAGCAACGGCCGGAGCCCGGCGTAGACACCCTCGACGTCCTCGCGGGTGAGCGGGCGCTGGAGCACCCGGTTGACGTGTTCCAGCAGGTAGTCGATGTCCTTGGACGAGGCGGCGGGGTGGGCCTTGTCCAGGTTCCAGTCGGTGTCGGTGGTGCCGATGATCCAGTGCCGGCCCCACGGAATCACGAACAGCACGGACTTCTCGGTGCGCAGGATCAGCCCCACCGTGGACTGGAACCGGTCCCGCGGCACCACCAGGTGGATCCCCTTGGAGGAGCGTACGCTCAGCTGGCCGCGTTCGGTCACCATGGCCTGGGTTTCGTCCGTCCACACGCCGGTGGCGTTGACCACCTGCTTGGCCCGGATGTTGAACTCGCTGCCGTCCTCCTGGTTCCGCACCCGGGCGCCGACCACGCGTTCGCCCTCGCGCAGGAAATCGACCACCGCCAGCCGGTTGGCCGCGTGCGCCCCGAACGCCGCTGCCGTGCGGACAAGGTTGACCACCAGCCGGGCGTCGTCCACCTGCGCGTCGTAGTAGCGGATGGACCCCACCATGGCGTCCTTCTTCAGGCTGGGGGCCGCCCGGAGGGTCCCCCGCCGGGAGAGATGTTTGTGGAAGGGGACGCCGCGGCCGCGTCCCGAGGCGATGGCCAGGGCGTCGTACAGGGCCACGCCGGCGCCCACGTAGGGCCGCTCCACGTACCGCTTGGTCAGCGGGTACAGGAACGGAACCGGCCGCACCAGGTGCGGCGCGATCCGCTCCAGCAGCAGTCCCCGCTCCTGCAGCGCCTCGCGGACCAGGGCGAAGTCCAGCATCTCCAGGTACCGCAGCCCGCCGTGGATCAGCTTCGAAGACCGCGACGACGTGCCCGAGGCCCAGTCCCGGGCCTCCACGATGCCCACGTCGAGCCCGCGGGTGACTGCGTCCAGGGCGGCCCCGGCGCCCACCACCCCGCCGCCGACGATCAGCACGTCCAGCTCGGCCCCGCGCTCCTGTGTGGCGCGCAGCGCGGCCAGCGCCTGCTCGCGGCTCTCGGGACTCAGGGCTCCGGTGGTCATCGCCTATCAGCCTCCCAGCATGATCAAATCAGTCGCGTGCCTGGAACGGCGCCAGCACCACTTCGCAGCGCTGGAACTCTTTCAGGTCCGAGTACCCGGTGGTCGCCATCGACCGGCGCAGCGCACCGACCAAGTTGGAGGTTCCGTCGGTGTGGTTGGACGGGCCGTGCAGCACCTGCTCCAGCGGTCCCACGGTTCCCACGTTCACGCGGTCGCCCCGGGGCAGTTCGTCGTGGTGGGCCTCCTGGCCCCAGTGCCAGCCGCGGCCCGGCGCTTCCTCCGCCCGGGCCAGCGCGGAACCGAGCATCACGGCGTCGGCCCCCATGGCGATGGCCTTGACGATGTCGCCGCTGAAGCCCACGCCGCCGTCGGCGATCACGTGCACATAGCGTCCGCCCGATTCGTCCATGTAGTCCCGGCGCGCGGCCGCCACGTCGGAGATGGCCGAGGCCATCGGGGCGTGGATGCCCAGCGCCCGGCGCGTGGTCGTCGTCGCTCCCCCGCCGAAGCCCACCAGCACGCCGGCGGCGCCGGTGCGCATCAGGTGCAGCGCCGGGGTGTAGCCGGCGGCGCCGCCCACGATCACCGGGGTGTCCAGCTCGTAGATGAACTGCTTCAGGTTCAGCGGTTCCTGCGTCTTGGAGACGTGTTCGGCGGAGACGGTGGTGCCGCGGATCACGAAGATGTCCACGCCGGCGGCCACCACGGTTTTGTAGAACTCCTGGGTGCGCTGCGGCGTCAGCGAGCCGGCGACGGTCACCCCGGCTTCCCGGATCTCGGCCAGCCGGGAGGTGATCAGTTCCGGCTGCACGGGGGCGGAGTAGAGCTCCTGCATCCGCTTGGTCGCGGCCGGGCTGAAGTTCTCCGTGCCCAGCGCGGCGATCTCGTCCAGCACCGGCAGCGGATCCTCGTACCGGGTCCACAGGCCCTCGAGGTTGAGTACGCCCAGGCCGCCGAGCTTGCCCAGCGCGATGGCGGTGGCGGGCGACATGACCGAGTCCATCGGCGCGGCGATCACCGGCGTGTCGAACGTGTAGGCGTCGATCTGCCAGCTGACCGAGACATCCTTGGGATCGCGCGTCCGGCGCGAGGGGACGATCGCCACATCATCGAGGGAGTAGGCTCGGCGCCCACGCTTGCCACGGCCAATTTCAATCTCGTAAGTCACGGCTCTAGGTTATCCCACCGCTGGAACGCTTCACCCTGGAACGGGCAGGGACGGGACTTGCGCCGGCGCCCGGCGGACCGGGCGGACCCCCTCGTGTCGGCTGCACGGCTAGCCTGTTCCGACTGCTGGCGTCGTCCCGGCGCAGGCGGTACGCTCGACCTGCCGCACGGCCGGCAAGCGCACCGCAGGCCCTCTCTCTTGACGGTTGCCGCTGGCCGGCCCAGGTAGCCGGAGCGGGAAGTGGTCAGTCATGGGAGGAAGATTCCGGCGGTCCGTGGGGCGCATGCGACCGTTCGCGAGCGGCTTGGCGGCCACCCTGTGTTTTGGCATCGCCGGGCTGGTCTGGTCCATGCCCTCCTTTCATTCGCGCCGGTTGCGGAGAGCCGCCTCGTGTACGGTTTGCGCTTCGCACCAGCGGGTTCGCGGTACCGCCCTCTTTGTGGTCGCGGCCCTCCTGGTCGCCGGGGCCGGTGCCCGCGTCCAGGAGGCACTCTCCCCGCAGATCGTGTGCCACAGCCATATCACTGCCGACGGGCAGATCAAGCCTGAGCCGCGCCTGCAGATTTCCCCGCCGGCCCCGTGGCGCATCACCCGCAATTTTCTGGTCGCCCCCATCAGCGGCGTCGGGGTCCTGACCGGGCGCAGCCTTGATATGGAGGCGTGTTCAGGGCCGTCGCTGTTGGTCATGTTCTGGCCCCCGCCGCGAACCAGCGGCGGCGGAACAATGCTCGGCGACGTGTTCGTGGCGTGGATGCCGCCGGTAGACCCGGCGGGCCCCCTGAGCGTCAACGGATATGGCATCACCGACGAAGGCCAATATGTCCGCTACGGCCCGAACATCTCCCAGACCCGGAGCGGGGACGAGGCCCTCGCCATCCACGAGTCGCGGCATGTTGACCAGTGGGCCGTAGCCAATGTGCTCGCCGGCCCGTTCGCCTTTCCGGCGGCGTACATCATCGACGGGGCGCTGTTCCCCTCCTCGCGCAACCACTTCGAGCGGGCCGCCGGATTGTCCGACGGGGCGTATCCGCCCGCGCCGGATAACTGGCCGGCGCCGCGCTGGCCCGACACCGCGGCCCTCGCGATCATCGCGCTTCTGATCTTCCGACGCCGGCTCCGTTGGCTCACCCGCGTCGCGGTCGGTGGCCGCGTGCAGGCCCGTGCCCACGCACCGGGGCGCTGTCCCGTCCATACGCGCGGCTGGTC
>NZ_JBNHGL010000192.1:0-5590 GCF_059091245.1 Arthrobacter sp. Y3225116 | reverse complement strand
CGGGCCCGCCGCCGGAGATGCGGGCGGTCAGGCCGGGCGGCGGCCCTCGTGAGCGCCGCGGAATGACGCGGGGTGTAACGATTATTCGGCCCCCCGGCGTACCGGCCGTCGGGGTGCCCTCGGACATCGCCGGTAAATGTTGTAGATATTCGTGAGTAAAGGGTGAATAAAAGGTGTCCGTGATCTAACGTGAAGTATGGGCTCCCGCGAGGGAGGCAACCCGTCTTCAGCGGCTGAAAGGAGTTTCTCTTTCGGTCGCTGTTGTGTCATCTAGGCAATTATGGAGGGCACCATGGAATTCAACATCAACGGCCGCAACCTGTCCGTTTCGGATCGGTTCCGCGAGTACGCTGAGGAGAAGATCTCCAAGATCGAGCAGTTGGGCGACAAGGTCCAGCGGCTTGATGCCAAAGTCACCAAAGAGGCCAATGCCCGCAATGCCGAAAGCTCGATGACCGTCGAGCTCACCGTGCTCGGACGGGGCAGCGTGGTCCGCGCCGAGGCCAAGGCCGCGGACAAGTTTGCAGCTTTCGACATTGCCTATAACAAGCTTTTGGAGCGCCTGCGCCGCGCCCGGGACCGCCGCAAGGTCCATCACGGCCGTCACACCCCGACCGCCGTCCACCAGGCCACCGCCACGCTGGAACCGGCCAGCTCGGACATGCCGCTGCACGAAGCGGCGCTGGCTGCGGCAACTGCCCAGGACCAGGCCGAGGACCGGACCGGCTACGACATCGACAACGATCTTCCCGCCGGAGACTCACCGGTGCTGATCCGCCGCAAGGTCTTCCCGGCCGCGGCCATGACCCTCGACGATGCCGTGGACAACATGGAACTGGTGGGACACGACTTCTACCTGTTCATCGACAAGGCGACGAACGCACCCAGTGTCGTCTACCGCCGTCGTGGCTGGACGTACGGCGTGATCACCCTCGACGCCGATTGCAGCGCCGAAGAAGCCAAGGCGCGTGAAGAGGTGCTGGCCTACCGCGCGTCGGCGGGCGCCAAGGCCTGACGGCGCCGCGGCTTGCCTAGTATGAAGGCATGACAGCCCGCATCACTCCGGCCCAGGCCCGCCGCATCGCGCTGGCGGCGCAGGGATTGGTTCAGGAACGGCCCACCGGCCTTGTCACGGCAAGGCAGGTGGGCCGGACCTTTGACCGGCTGCGGCTGCTGCAGATTGACTCCGTGAACGTGCTGGTGCGCGCGCATTACCTGCCGTTCTTCTCCAGGCTCGGCGGCTACGACGTCGACATCCTCCACCGGTTTGCGGGAAAAGCGCCGCGCCGCATGATGGAGTACTGGGCGCACGAAGCCAGCTATATCAAGCCGCAGGATTTCGCCGATCTCCGCCAGTGGCAGCGTCGCCGGTGGGTCGGTGCGGCCGGCATGGACCCGGTCCTCGTCCGGGACCTGACCGCCAAGATCCTGGACACCCTTTCCTCCTCGCGCGGCCTGACCGCCCGGGCGGTCGCCGACCGGATCGGCCATGACGCGCACCAGCCGAAGACCGACTGGGGCTGGAACTGGAACGCGGTCAAGCGGGTGCTGGAGGACCTCTTCGAACAGGGGCTGGTCAGCGCCGCCGCGCGGACTCCCCAGTTCGAACGGCTCTACACCCTGACCGAGCGGGTGCTGCCCGCCCCGCACGACGCGCAGTACCGGCCCGATCCGGAACAGGCGATGCTGAGGCTGATCGAGGCCGCGGCGCTGGCCCACGGCATCGGGACCGTTAAGTGCTTCGCCGACTACTTCCGGGTGCCCGTGCGGGCGGCCGCCGCCGCGGTGCGGACGCTGGAGGCGGCCGGAAAGTTGGAAGCGGTGCAGGTAGACGGCTGGAGGGGCGACGTGTACCTGCACGCCGAGGCAGCCCGGCCGCGCCGCGCCACCGGCAGGGCACTCCTGAGCCCCTTCGATTCCTTGGTGTTCGAACGCCAGCGGGTGGAGCGGCTGTTCGGCTTTCGCTACCGGATCGAAATCTATACGCCGGCGCCGAAGCGGACCTACGGCTACTACGTCCTGCCGTTCCTGCTGGGGGACCGGCTGTGCGCCCGCGTGGACTTGAAGGCGGACCGGGCCACGGGCAGGCTCGTGGTCCGGGCTGCGCACGCCGAAGACGACGCCCCGTCTGGAACCGCGGCGGAGCTGGCAGCGGAGCTGGCCGGCATGGCCGAATGGCTGGCGCTGGACGCCGTCGTGGTTCAGGAGAGGGGCGATTTGGCCCCCGCCCTGGCCCGTGAGAGCGCGAAACGGCCGCCGGGAACCAAAACGCTGCCGGACTCGTCTCTCACGTAGACTGAACAAGCCAGATTTCTGCGCAACTGACTGGGAGCTATGTAGTGCCAACGATTCTCGAGCGTGTGCTTCGTACCGGCGACAAGAAGACGCTGAAGAGGCTGCGCGGCTACGCCGATGCGATCAACGTCCTGGAAGAGGACTTCAAGTCCCTCACGGATGCCGAGTTGCGCGGGGAAACCGACACGTTGAAGCAGCGCTACCAGGACGGCGAGCTGCTCGACGACCTGCTCCCGGAAGCCTTCGCCGCCGTCCGCGAAGCCGCCAGCCGCACGCTCGGCCTGCGCCACTTCGACGTCCAGCTGATGGGCGGCGCAGCCCTGCACATGGGCAACATCGCGGAGATGAAGACCGGTGAAGGCAAGACGCTGGTGGCCACCGCGCCGGCCTACCTGAACGCGCTCACCGGCAAGGGCGTCCACGTGGTGACGGTCAACGACTACCTGGCCGAATACCAGTCCGACCTGATGGGCCGTGTTTACCGCTTCCTGGGCCTGACCAGCGGCTGCATCCTCTCCAACCAGAACCCGGCGACCCGCCGCGAACAGTACGCGGCGGACATCACCTACGGCACGAACAACGAATTTGGCTTCGACTACCTGCGCGACAACATGGCCTGGAGCCGTGACGAACTGGTCCAGCGCGGACACCACTTCGCGATCGTGGACGAAGTCGACTCCATCCTGATCGACGAGGCCCGCACCCCGCTGATCATTTCCGGCCAGGCCTCCGGCGACGTGAACCGCTGGTACACCGAATTTGCGCGCGTCGTGATGCGGCTGAAGGACACCGAAGACTACGAAGTCGACGAGAAGAAGCGGACCGTCGGCGTGCTGGAGTCCGGCATCGAAAAAGTCGAGGACTACCTCGGCATCGATAACCTGTATGAATCGGCGAATACGCCGCTGATCGGGTTCCTGAACAACGCCATCAAGGCCAAGGAGTTGTTCAAGCGGGACAAGGACTACGTGGTGCTCAAGGGCGAGGTGCTCATCGTCGACGAGCACACCGGCCGCATCCTGGCCGGCCGGCGCTACAACGAGGGCATGCACCAGGCGATCGAGGCCAAAGAGGGCGTCGAGATCAAGGCCGAGAACCAGACGCTGGCCACGGTGACCCTGCAGAACTACTTCCGCCTCTACGGCAAGCTCTCGGGCATGACCGGCACCGCCGAAACCGAGGCGGCCGAGTTCATGAGCACCTACAAGCTCGGCGTGGTTCCGATCCCGACGAACAAGCCGATGGCCCGCATCGACCAGTCGGACCTGATCTACAAGAACGAAGTCGCCAAGTTCGACGCCGTCGTGAAGGACATCGCCGAGCGCCACGAAAAGGGCCAGCCGGTCCTGGTGGGCACCACCAGCGTGGAGAAGAGCGAGTACCTGTCCAAGCAGTTGGCGAAACAGGGCATCCGGCACGAAGTGCTTAACGCCAAGAACCACGCCCGGGAAGCGGCCATCGTCGCGCAGGCCGGCCGCAAGGGCGCCGTCACGGTGGCCACCAACATGGCCGGCCGCGGTACCGACATCATGCTCGGCGGCAACGCCGAATTCAACGCCGTGGCCGAGTTGGAACGCCGAGGCCTGGACCCCGCCGCGAACCCGGAAGACTACGAGGCCGCATGGCCCGCCGCCCTGGCAGCGGCGCAGAAAGCCGTGCAGGCCGAGCACGACGAGGTCAAGGAGCTCGGCGGGCTCTACGTGCTGGGTACCGAACGGCATGAATCCCGCCGCATCGACAACCAGCTCCGCGGCCGCTCCGGCCGCCAGGGCGACCCGGGCGAATCCCGCTTCTACCTCTCCCTCACCGATGACCTGATGCGGCTGTTCAACTCGGGCGCAGCCGAACGGATCATGAATTCCTCCCGCATGCCCGACGACGTGGCGTTGGAGTCCAAGATGGTTTCCAAGGCCATCCAGAACGCCCAGGCACAGGTCGAAGGCCGGAACGCCGAGCAGCGCAAGAACGTGCTGAAGTACGACGACGTGCTCAACCGGCAGCGCGAGGCAATCTACAACGACCGGCGGCGCATCCTGGAAGGCGACGACCTGCACGAGAAGGTCGCGTTCTTCCTCGAGGACGTGGTGACGGCGATGGTCAACGAAGCCACCATGGAGGGCCATGGCGACGACTGGGACTACGAGCAGCTGTGGACCAACCTCAAGCAGCTCTACCCGATCGAACTGACGATCGACGAGGTGCTGGAGGAAGCCGGCGGGCGCTCGAGGGTCACGGCAGATTTCCTGCGCGCAGAAATCGTCTCCGATGCCAAGGTCGCCTACGCGCAGCGTGAGCAGACGCTCGGCTCCGAGACCATGCGCGAACTGGAGCGGCGCGTGGTGCTCTCGGTGATCGGCAGGAAATGGCAGGAACACCTCTACGAGATGGATTACCTCAAGGAGGGCATCGGACTGCGGGCCATGGCCCAACGCGATCCGCTGGTCGAATACCAGCGCGAGGGATTCGTGATGTTCCAGGCCATGATGGAGTCCATCCGTGAAGAGAGCATCGGCTATCTCTTCAACCTCGAGGTCCAGGTCCAACAGCCGGCCGAGGCGACGGTCCCCGGCGTCGCGGACGCCCGGGCGGCGGCGGCGCCGCAGATCACCGCGGCCGGGTTGGAAGCCCCGCAGCGGCCGGCGGCCCTGCAGTTCACGGCGCCCAGCGCATCCGGGGAAGCCGAGACACGGGTCGAACGCCAGGCCCCGGCCAAGGCGGCAGCGCCCGCCAGGGACAAGCGCCCCGCCAAGAGCGGCAAGCGCCGGAAGTAGTTTCGGGGTTCAGCCGATCTCCAGGGCCGTGACCTTCCACAGTCCGCGGATCCACTCCAGCCGCAGCGCCACCGCGCGTATCCGGCGGGTCTCGGCCACCACCAGCGACGCTTCATAGGCGCTGTCGGCGGCACGGCACACCCGGGAGGAGCGGACCACGGCGCTGCGGTGCAGCCGCAGCGGGGCCCGGCCATCGGAACGCAGCTGCGCCCGGTGCGCCCTGGCGATGTCCGCCCGGTGCACCAGCTTTTCGTAGCTGGCGGGGTCCAGCCAGCGGGCGAGCTGTTGGACCGGCCGCGTGCCGGAGACGGCCTCCAGGCAGGCCTGCGCCACGGACCGGGCCATCGCCGTGACGTGGCGCAGTTCGGCCTCCGCCTCGGGATCACCGCCCACCGGCAGCGGAACGGGCCGGGGCACAGCGGCGGGTCCGGCCGCCCCCCGGGTGTCCTCCGGTCGCTTGGGCTGCAACCGGATGACGGGCGCAAAATAGCCGTCCGGCCCCGCCGGTTTGACCCGCCGTACCG
>NZ_JBNHGL010000191.1:0-5609 GCF_059091245.1 Arthrobacter sp. Y3225116 | reverse complement strand
ACCTGCCGAGTCCGACGTCGGCGCCTGGCCGGGCGGCGCCGTGGGCGTTTGATCAGGGGCGGGGGCAGGTGCGGGGGGTGTTTCCGCGGGGGCCGTCGCTTCGGTCTCGTCCGAAGCGACGGGGGCGGGCGCCGTCGTCGCTGATTCCGACGTTCGGCCCGCGTCGCTGCAGGACGTCAGCAGAACGGCGGTTGCCAGGCCGACGGCCGTCGCCTTCAAAAGGGCCTGCACGATGCTCCTCGCTCCAATCGTCCCCCTGGTCCGGTGCCTCATCAGGTGCAGGCGGCACGGGAAATCCCTTCCATGGTAGGCCAGTGACCCTGAGTGGAAACTGGGAGCCCGCAGCGGCCGCCGCGGGCGGATCCGAACGACGCCGGTCCTGTTCGGGCGGAACGAACGGCGCCGGTCCGTGCCTCGGCGCAGGAGCACCCGGGCGCCCGCTGGTCAGTCAGTCCGTATTAGGCACCATGCCCGGTTGAAGTCACGGTTCCGAAGATCCGATTCACGCATCCACACTTCGAGATTTCCGGCGTCCCCGAACCACCCTTCCAGCGCGGTCCAGGATTCCAGCTCCAACAGAAGGCGGTATTCGTCACCGGATTCCAAAGGCAAAACTGCGGGCAGGATGTCTTCCACCGCGGTGATGTGACCCCGATGGCTGTGGCCGTAGATGTGGCTGAACGGAATCGGGATCCCCTTGGCCGACCCAGTCCGCTGGGCCAGCCAGCCGCGCTGCAGGGCAATCTCCAGACCCTCGATCTTGTCGAATTGAGACTCGGGTGCCGAGACAGAGTCGGAAGCGGCCGGCAGCGTAAACCCGGGTAGGGGCATGACGACTTGGCACACTTCGGAAGGAGGATCGAAGTCCAAAGGGGCATCGACAAGACCAGTGCGGTCAGGGTCTTCGACCCACCGCACCAGCCATGCTCCGGATTGTCCCTCTTCGGACTCGTAGCCGAAGGACTCAAGGTCATGGAAAACCTCGAGAACGCCCTCCTTCGGCAGACCCTCACGGAGGCCGGTCACTGGCCAAGCGGCCTTGCCTTCAGCGTCCACTGCTGCATCGACGTCGGCGAGGTGAACGGCCGCCACATGAGCCAACGGCCTGCCGTCGGCTCGCCGGGGCCATTCGGGCAATGGGGCAACGGCAGGTCCCCCGAGCCAACTAATCCAAGCACCCTCAGGCCAGACCTCGCGCAACTCGGCGTCGCCCGGTTCAAATGATTGTTCACTGAGCACAGGTGAATATGCGGCCTCGTCAAGCACGTCTGCAGCGCCGGCCGCCTTGAGCCACTTCTCTACCTGGCCGTAGGGTCCGTGAATTGGCGCTGCGGGGATCTTGGTCTTCGCGGTCATGGACCGGGGTTCCTTCCGTCGTGCGTGGGTGTGGGTGTGGAGTGGAAGCGTTAGGAGCTTCCGCCCCATCATGCATCTGTTCCGCTTTAAGCGCCGGTCCTGCGAGGGATGGATCGAGGCGGACCCGCTCCCGTCGGTGGCTAGACGGGCAGCAGCGTGCGGGGCAGCGCCGTGGGGTCTGCCAGCCACTCCTCCAGGGTTCGGTTGAAGGCTTCCGGGCGGTTCATGGGCCATTCGTGCGGGGACTTCGGAGCCAGGCCGGCACGGGCGTTCGGCAATAGCCCGGCCAGGACTGCCGCCGATTCCCGGGCCTGCCGGGGTTCCTTCTCCCCGGCGGCGACGAGCACCGGACAGGTTGCCTTGTCGGTACCCGCGACGTCGGTGCCCCCGAAGATCTCCGAGATGATCGCGCGGTAGTGCCGGGGATCCAGCGGCCGGTTCTCAGCCAGGTGCGCGGTGATTTGTTCGGGTTCGAGCCGCAGGTACTTGGCGGACGCCCGCCACAGGACGGGATTCCGGGTCAGGCCGGCCAGGGCAAGCTGCGCCTTCAGCATCCACCGCGGTACCGGGAGTACCAGCACCCCGGTCAGGAACGCGCTCTGGACCAGCTCCGGGCGTTGGGCCAACAGTCGAAGCGCCACGTCGCCGCCCATCGAAAGACCTACCACGTGGACCGGCTTGTCGGTGGTCGACTCGATGAGTTCGGCGACCAGTTCGGCGGTAGCATCCAGGCTCTGCCAGTGGACTCCATGGCTGGCTCCATGGCCGGGCAGGTCCGCGGCAAGGCAACGGTAGGCCCCGGAGAAGTGCCGTATTTGCCGGTGCCAGGTGATGCCCGGCCATCCCGCGCCGTGCAGGAAGAGGATGGTCTCCGCGGAGTCGGGCCCCGAGGACACGAAGGAAAGAGTAGGCACGCCCTTACTGTACCGACGCCTGCCGATGCCGCCGGCCGACGGGCGGCCCGGCCGCCGGAGCGTGGACTTACAGGGCCAGTTTCCACCCGGGAGTGGGGATGCGGAGCCGGTCTTCGAGGCCGTTGGCGGAGAACCCGGCACGGAGTTCTTCGTGGCCTTCGCTGAAGTGCTGCCACCCCTCGGCGTGGACCGGCACGACGGTGGTCGCGTCCAGTGTGCGCGCCGCCTCGACCGCGGCCTCGGCGGTGAGGGTTAGCGGGGCGTTGTCGAAGGCTCCCACGCGGGCGGCACCGGCGAAGAGCACCGCCGTGGCGATCGGCGCGAAACGTGCCGCGACGGCGTCGACCACGTCCAGCGAGGCGTTGTCGCCGCTGATGTAAACGGTCGGGAGGTCGAATCCTGTCAGGACGAATCCGGTAACGGTGCCGGTCACCGGTTCGCATCCTTCGGGTCCGTGCCGGGCCGGGACGGCGGTGACCGTGACAGTGGTCCGGTCGGCGGCCTCGAGAACCGTCCGCTCCCACGGGGCCATCCCGGTAACCGTCGTGAGCCGGTCTGCTGCCTCCAGGGTGCCGAGGACCTTGGCGTCGCCGGATTCCACCAGGCGCCGGCCGGACGTATCCAGGTTGTCCGCGTGCTGGTCATGCGAGAGGAGGATGGCGTCCACCACCGGCAGGTCCGCGACTTGAACGGCGGGCCCGGAGGTTTTCACCAGCGTTCCCGCTGGTGTCGGGTACTCGCCGGGTTCATCAAAGGTGGGGTCGGTCAGGAACATCCAGCCGCCGAACTCCAGCAAGGCTGTCGGACCGCCAATGTGGGTGATTGCGGTTTCGTTCATGCACCCATGGTGCCCGACGAAGCCGGAGGTGGACAGAGCGGGCGGACACGACGAAGCCCCGCATCCTGAACAAGGACTGCGGGGCTTCGTTTTTGCTGGTGGCTCCGACCGGCGTCGATCCGGTGACCTTTCGATTTTCAGTCGAACGCTCTACCAACTGAGCTACAGAGCCGTGGCAACATCTTGCGATGATCACCGATGGCGTTCCGAAATCGCTCCGGAAACCAAAGCGACCCTGACGGGACTTGAACCCGCGACCTCCGCCGTGACAGGGCGGCGCGCTAACCAACTGCGCTACAGGGCCTTGCATTTTTTACGAGACTCAATCCTACCAGCCTTTCGAAGCGGTTCTGACCACTCCAGCGGGCTGCCATTCATGACGTCTCGCGTACCCCCAACGGGATTCGAACCCGTGCCGCCGCCGTGAAAGGGCGGTGTCCTAGGCCGCTAGACGATGGGGGCCAGGACCACTTGGGATTCATTTCCCCGCTGTGGACCTATAAAACTATAGGGCCTGTCCCGGGAAAAACCAAAACCGGCCGCCGCGGCCTGCCGCGGCGGCCGAGCGGGCGGTTTCGAGGCCCGGCCCGCGGGTAAAGTCGGCTGCATGCCGATGGAGATGTCCCTGCCGGAATTCGAGGACGCGGTAAACGACGCGATCGACCAGATCCCGGAAGACATCATGCGCGAGATGACCAACGTGGGCATCTTCGTGGAAGAGGAATACACCCCGCAACCCTGGGAAGACCCCGAGACGGAACTGCTGGGCGTCTACGAAGGCACGCCGCTCACCGAGAGGGACCACTGGTGGGCCGCCGGGTCCATGCCGGACCGCATCGTCGTCTTTCGCGGTCCCCTCCAACGGATGTGCTCTTCCCGGGAAGAATTGGTCCACGAGGTCCTGGTGACCGTGATCCACGAAGTTGCCCACCACTTCGGCATCGACGACGCCCGCCTGCACGAGCTGGGCTGGGGCTGACCGCCCCCTCCAACGGGTGGGACACAGGTTGCCGCCGAATCCAGCAGGCCCGGTGGCCGCCGGAAACAGCCGGTCCCGGTGACCGCCGTATCCAGCAGGCCCTCCGGGCCGGCGCGCGTCCCGCTCCGGCGATCCAATTTGCCCTGAAATCCCCCGGTGACACGCCGGTTCCTCGGCAATGCTGTTCAAATGACACTGGTGTTGTTTATGTTATCTGTGGGACAAATGTTGCAACTGTGACTGATGTTGCATATCCTCAACGTGCTGTGTGAATGCAGTTCGGTCTAGTTGGGGTGCCACCCGTTCGCACATTGACCGTTCCGGCCCCAAGGCCGGCCGTCCTGATAGGGCGCGTGCATTTACTGCGCTCCTAGTAAGGACCCGTTCGGATGAGGCTGCTTCCCTCGGGGCGTCCTGCCCCGCATCGATCGACGACGCCGAGGCGCGCCGTCGCGCTCTTCTCGGCTACCGCCCTGTTGATCTGCGTTCCGGCCCTGGCGCCGGCCATCGCCGCACCGGCGGGACAGTTGCCGCAGGTGACGTCGCAGCGGATCATCCTGCCGGCGGCGCCCACGCTGCCTTCCGGCGAGGAGATCGACGACGCCAAGGGCGATGCCGCTGCCACCCAGGCCCTGGTGGACCGGATCGAGGAGCAGCTCAAGGCAGCCTCGGGAAACCTTGCCAACGCGCAGTTCGATTCAATGCGCTCCCAGAACGCCTACAGCGAGTCGCTGCTAAGGCAGCAGGAGCGGACCACCGAACTCGCTGACGCCAAGGCCAAGTCGTCGCAGGCCGCGGAGTACTTCGAGTCGGTCAAGAACCAGGTGGGGCAGCTGGCCGGTGAACTCTACCGGAACGGCGGCGTCAACCCCGGCCTCAGCTCGCTGCTGGACAGCAAGGACGCCGGCGACGTGCTGTACAAGGCCTCCACGCTCGATGCGCTGACGGCGAACCGCTCCCAGACCCTGAGCGAATCCCAGCAGGCCGCCCAGCTGTGGGCAGCCTGGGAGCTCTATGTCACCCACGCCGAAGAGGCCGCCCGGGACGCGGCAGTAGCCGCGGAGGCCGCGGAGTCGGACGCGAAGGCCGCCAGCGCCTCGCAGGAGCAGCTGGTGGTCCGTTACGAGGAACAGCGGCAGTCGCTCCTGGAACATCTGGCCGAATTGCGCGGAACCAGCACCGGTGAAGAGGACGCACGCATCACCGCGCTGGAGCGCGCCGAGCAGGAACGACAGCTCCAGGCCCTGGTCGAGCAGTCGGCACAGGAAGCCGCCGCCGCCCAGCGGCCCGCCGGCGGCAGTTCAAACCCTCAGGGCTCCACCGTTGCAGCGGCCAGTGAAGACATCACACCGGCCCGGCCGGCCGCGCCGCCGGCAACCTCCGGGCCGGCATCCCCGTCGACCCCGCCGGCAACCTCCCGGCCGGCAACCCCGTCAACCCCGCCGGCAACCTCCCGGCCGGCGTGCTGCATGTACCAAGTGCCGTCATAGAGCCAAACAATCCACGCGCCATCGACCGGATC
>NZ_JBNHGL010000190.1:0-5636 GCF_059091245.1 Arthrobacter sp. Y3225116 | reverse complement strand
GTGCGGGCCAGGTGCCAGCCGCCGCCCTGGCCGCGGCGGCTGCGCACAATGCCGCTGCGCCGCAGGTCGGCGAGGATCGACAGCAAGTAGTTGTGCGGGATGTCCTGCGCGGCCGCTATGGCCTCGGCCGCCAGCGTCCCCGTCTGCGCCTCGGATGACCGGGCGATGACGATCAGGGCGCGCAGGGCGTAGTCGGATTTGGCGGAGATGTGCACCCGCCCATTGTCTCAGGCACCGGCGAGCTCCCGCGCGGGGTCCTCCTCGTTGCGGCGGCGCACCTCCTTGCGGACGGCCTGGGTGATCACCAGGCCGGCCGCGACCGCCAGGACGGCCAGCGTGAGCCAGACCGGACCGGAGTTCCTTTCCGCCCCGCCCCACGTCTCCATCATGGTCTTGGCGTTGGTCAGGATGATGAGGCTTCCGGCTGCCACGCCGAGGACCGCCGCGGCCAGGCGCCGTACCAGCCACGCCGAGACGGGGGCCGCGACGACGCCACCGGCCAGCAGGGCCAGAACCCAGGCGAAGTTAATGCCCTCCCGTCCGAGCGCGAGCAGGAAGCCCAGGGACGCGCTGATCGCAACGATGAACTCGGTGGCGGAGATCGAGCCGATGACCTTGCGGGGTTCCATCTTGCCGGTGGACAGCAGCGAGGTGGTGCCGATGGGCCCCCAGCCGCCGCCGCCGATGGCGTCCATCGTGCCGGCGACGAGGCCGAGCGGCATCAGGAAGGCGGCCTTGACCTGACCCTTGAACTGCGGGCGGCGGCCGGACAGGATCAGGAACCGGAACAGGACGTAGGCACCGAGCAGGAAGAGCAGCAGGGCAACCCACGGCTTGGCGACGTCGGCCGGCAGGCCGACCAGAAAGTTGGCTCCGATGAAGGCGCCGATGCCCCCGGGGACCGCCATGATTCCGACGATGCGCCAGTCGACGTTGCCGAACCTGTGGTGGGCGAAACCGGAGATCAGCGCCGTGCCGACCTCGGCGAGGTGGACCGCTGCGCTGGCCGCAGCGGGAGCGATGCCCACGGCGATCATCAGGCTGGAGGAGGTCACGCCGTAGCCCATGCCGAGCGAGCCGTCGACCGTCTGGGCGAGGAGGCCGACGATGGCCAGGAGGAGTAGATTGCGCATCGTGCGTGCCCTTCCTCGAAACTCTAGTAAGTCACTAGAGTTTGGAGTGTATGGACACCGCGGCGCCCTGTCGATAGCAATCCCTCGCGGGCGCGCATCCTTGAGCAAACCTTGAGGAAGGTGCGCGGTCAGCCGTGCCGCTCACGCGGAAACGTAGGATGGGGAATTGACCGGGAGGTTCATCATGGTTCGCGTACGTTTGGCGGCGCGGCTGGTGCTGCCGGCCCTCTGGTTGGGCCTGATCGTCGGCATTTCGCTGATCGAAGCGCCGCTGAAGTTTCAGGCGCCCGGGGTTACCCTCCCGCTGGGATTGGGGATCGGCCGACTGGTCTTTACCGCGATGAACATCGTGGAGCTGGTCCTGGCGGCGCTGCTGGTGCTGTCTCTGGTGGGGCAGCGCGTGGACCGCAGGTTCTGGGCGCTGGTCGGCGGCGCCGTCGTCGTGCTGCTGGCCAAAGTGATGGCGATCCGGCCGCTGCTCAACCGCCGGACCGACATGGTGCTGGCCGGCACCGATGACGGCGGGTCGGCCTTACACTACCTCTACATCGCCGCCGACGGCATCCTGATCATCCTGCTGGTCCTGTTGCTCGATGCCGCGGCACGCCGCTGGCTGCCGGCGACCGAGGCCGGACGTGAGGAACGTCGGCGCTGATCCTTCGACCGGGCGCCGTCACCACTCGCCCGGCAGGGCATAGGGCCGGGACCAGAGCGCGATCTGCAGGACCACTGCCTTCAGCCATGCCTGCTGCATGGCGTCCACGTTTTCGACGGGATCTCCGCCCCCGGCCAGGAACGGCCGCATCGTGGTGACCACCGGCCCGATCAGCGCGATGAGGTGGCGCAGCGGGACGACCTGGGTGGACCCCACGTGGTCGGTTTCGTTCTTGTGTTCGGGGGTGTGCCGCAGGGCGATCTCGTTTTGGTAGTCCAGCCACTCCTGGTCGTAGGGCTTGGTACAGGTATCCCTGATCCACTGGCCAAACCGCAGGCGGACCGCGTTCAGGTAGTCCTCGATGGGCGGGCCGTCGGGCCGGGAGAAGTGCGCGACCAGGTGGGGTTGGCCGCCGACGAATCCGTACCAGACGTCGAGCACGTCCTCCACCTGGCCGTCAAGGATCTCGCCGGCCCGCTGCAGCAGGGCGGCGTCGTCGTCGCCAAACATGGCGCTGGCCTTGAGCTCCTCGAGTTCGGCCAGCGTGACCGGTGAATGAGCCACCGTGCCGTACTCGTAGCCCGGGATGTTTGAACCGCTGGATGCATGGACCGACATGGCAGTGCCTCCGCTGGAAGGATTGGGACCGGCGCCTTGAACGGCCATTTATACTCCGCGACGCCGGTGGGGTCAACGATGCCTAGTTGCCGAAGGCCGGCGGCGGGACCACGTCCGGCCGGGCCTCTTCCTCCTCCTTGCTCCTGGTGGCGGGGACCGTGACGATAATCGAGGCGATGGCGACCACCACCATGAAAACGTTGAACAACAGCCCGACCGCCCCGCCGAAGCGCAGTGCAACGTTGTCCTGGCGGCCGATAAACAGGCCCCAGGACTGGATGAGTTCCGGGTTCACCGCCTGCGCGGCCACATACAGTGCCGCGGAGATGGCCACGCCGATGGCATTGCCCAGCGAGGACGCCATCTTGTAGATGCCGGACGCGGCACCCACCTGGGCGTCCGGGACGTTGGACAGGGCGGCGTCGGTGGACGGGGTGGCGTAAAACCCCAGGCCGACGCCGAACAGGGTGAACCCGATGACCGTGAGCACTATGTACTCCTCGATCTGCAGGAACGTGGCGGAGCACAGCAGGATGCCGACGCCGGTGATCATGCTGCCCCACAGCATCGGCTTCTTCGGGCCGAAGCGCTGCAGCAGCTTCTCGCCCACCCGGATGGTGGCGAGGATGGCGATCAGGTAGCCGAGCGTCAACAGTCCCGATTGCAGCGAGCTCAAGCCGGCGGCCACCTGCACCAGTCCCAGCGAAACGATCAGCGTGCCCGCGGCGCCGTTGAGCAGGAAGTTGGACAGCGTCGCGCCGGTGAAGGTGCCGTTTTTGAAAAGCTTCAGGTCCACGAACGCGAAGTGGCGGTGGCTTTCGATCTGCAGGAACAGCAGGCCGAACACCACGAAAGCGGCCACCAGCGCGACCCCCGGCCAGCTGAACCAGCCGATGGCCGGTCCCTGGGAGATGTACACGTTGATGGCCACCAGCATGACGATGAAGCAGGCCAGCCCGCCCCAGTCGAAGCGCTGCCCGGCAGCCTCGGGATCGGCGGCGGCCCGCGACTCGGGCGTGCCGCGAAGCAGGAACAGCGCCAGCACGGACAGCACGATCGAGATCCAGAAGATGGACCGCCAGCCCAGGAAGGAGGTGGCCATCAGGCCGCCGAACAGGGCGCAGAAGCCCGAGCCGCCCCAGGAGCCGATCGACCAATACGAGAGCGCCCGCTGCCGGTCCTTGCCCTCGTAGTAGCTCTTGATCAGCGCCATGGTCGAGGGCATGATGCACGCGGCGGACAGGCCTTGGATCGCGCGGCCGCCCAGCAGCATGAAGTCGGTGAGGCCGCCGAGGTTTTCCGGTGTCAGCGCGATCAGCAGGGAGCCGAGAATGCTGAGGTAGATCCCGACGTACATGATCTTGGCCCGGCCGATCCGGTCGGCGAGTCCGCCGGCGACGACGATGAAGATGCCGGAAAACAGCGACGTGATGGAGACGGCCAGGTTGGCCAGCGTCTGTTCGACCCCAAGCTGGTCCTGGATCCCCGGGATGACGTTGAGCAGGGTCTGGGCGAAGAGCCAGAAATTGATGACGGCCAGGACGATGCCCAGCAGCCATTTGTCGGTGGGTTTCCAGTCCGTGCGGACGGTGGCCGTGGTGGATTCGGTCATGGCAAACGACCCCTTACTGTGCCAGGTACTCCAGAGCTGCAACGACCTGCGCCTGGGTGGCGACCGAGAGCGTCGGGTCGACGGCGGGAGCGAAGAACGGTGAGTGGTTGGCCGGAATGTCTTCGGAGACAGTGCCGTTCTCCACGGCTTTCCGGTAGACGTCGGTCGGCACGGAGCCGACCGTCCAATAGGTGTAGGGCACCCCGAGGGCATCCGGAATCCGGCTGAAGTCCTCGGAGGCCGTGACGGGTTCGGCATGGTAGACCTGATCGCCCCCAAAGTGCCGCGTGAAGGCGGCCGTGATGCGCTCGGTCGTTTCGGCGTCGTTGCTGGTCAACGGGAACTGGTCGTAGTACTCGAACTCCGGGTCGCGGGGCGATCCGGCGGCCGCGCACTCGCCGCGGACAATCCGTTCGATCGATGCCATGATCCGTTCCCGCAGCACCAGATCGTACGTGCGCAGGTTCAGCAGCAGCTCGGCACGGTCCGGGATGATGTTGGACTTGGTACCCGCGTTGGAGGCGCCGACGGTCACCACCGCGAATTCGCCCGGCTTGGTCTCGCGGGACACGATGGTCTGCAGCCGCAGCACGATCGATGCGGCCAGCACCACCGGGTCCACGGCGTTGTGCGGCATGGAGCCGTGGGCGCCGCGCCCGTAGACCGTAATTTTCAGGGAGTCGCCGGCCGAGAGGATGGGACCGGCCGTGGTGCCGATCTTTCCGGCCTCGGTGGGCATCACATGCTGGGCGAAGGCGACGTCGGGTGTGGGTATCCTGGCGGCCAGGCCGTCGTCGACCATTGCCCGGGCCCCGGCGGCCGTCTCCTCTCCCGGCTGGAAGAGCGCCACGTAGGTGCCCGCCCAGCCGTCCCTGTGCCCGGCCATCAGCTTTGCCGCGCCCAGCAGGGACACGATGTGCATGTCATGGCCGCAGGCGTGCATGACTCCGGTGGTCCCGCCCCCGGGAAGCTTCGCGGTGGTCTCCGCGGCGTAGTCCAGGCCGGTGGCCTCGGCGACCGGCAGCGCATCGATGTCCGCCCGTGCCAGCACCGTGCTGCCGGAACCATTGGCCAGGACCCCGACGACGCCCGTCCCGCCGATCCGCTGGACCTCGTAGCCGAAGCCGGTCAGCTCCCGCGCGATCAGGTCGGCGGTGTTGTGTTCTTCCATGCTGAGCTCCGGGTTTCGGTGCAGGTCCTTGTACAGGTCCCGTTGCCAGCCCAGCTCTCGCTCCAGTGAGCCGGTGAGGCCGTCCGTGATCGCCATGGTTGCCCTCCTGGTCCGCCGGCTGAAGTGGGGGCCGGCTGGTTAGGCGCGCTTTCTTCAACGGTAGGACTCGGGCCGTTCAGACACAACGACGACGGCGGTGTCCCCGGCCACTCGCGATTCCTCGTCCGGGCGCGGGGCCGGGCACGGCGGGGCAAGGGCGGCGGCCCCTACCTAACCGGCCGACATTTCCACCGGCCAGGCGGTCAGCTCCACCACGGACCCGCCGCGCAGCACGGCCAGCGGGAACTCGACGCCGATGGCATCCGCGAAGAGCAGCCGCTGCAGGCTTTGCGCGCTGGCCACCGGCTGGCCGGCGGCCCGGATCACCAGGTCGCCCGGTCGCAGTCC
>NZ_JBNHGL010000189.1:0-5653 GCF_059091245.1 Arthrobacter sp. Y3225116 | reverse complement strand
CCCGCCGCGGTGCCGGGCACGACGGCGCGCGCTCCCGCCGGGCGTGCGCTACCTCACGCGTCGGGATCGGACGCCGGCGTGCGAGGCCCCGGACGCGGCGACTATCCTGTAAGGGTGACTACTCCTCCCCCCGCCACTACGGACCACCGGCCCGTCCTCGTCGTCGACTACGGGGCCCAGTACGCGCAGCTGATCGCCCGCCGCGTGCGCGAGGCCAACGTGTATTCCGAGGTCGTTCCGCACACCTACACCACCGAACAGCTGATGGCCAAGAACCCGGTGGCCATCATCCTCTCCGGCGGGCCCTCCAGCGTCTACGCCGAGGGAGCGCCGAGGATCGGCCCGGACCTGTTCGAAGCCGGCGTCCCGGTGTTCGGCATCTGTTACGGCTTCCAGGCCATGGCGAACGCCCTGGGCGGCAAGGTGGCCAAGACCGGGCTGCGCGAGTACGGCGCCACGGACGCCACCGCGGTGGGGGAGGGCCGGTCCATCCTGGCCGGCGTGCCCTCCGTCCAGAACACCTGGATGAGCCACGGCGACTCGGTGCAGGAGGCACCCGCAGGCTTCGACGTGCTGGCCAGCACGGCCGGCGCCCCGGTGGCGGCCTTCGCGAACGACGAGAAGAAGCTCTACGGCGTGCAATGGCACCCCGAGGTCAAGCACTCGGCCCACGGCCAGCGGGTGTTGGAGAACTTCCTGTTCCGCGGTGCCGGGCTCGAACCCAACTGGACCACCGGCAACATCGTGGAGGAGCAGGTGGAGCGCATTCGCGCCCAGATCGGCGACTCCCGCGTAATTTGCGGGCTGTCCGGCGGCGTGGACTCCGCCGTCGCCGCGGCCCTGGTGCAGCGCGCGGTCGGCGACCAGCTGACCTGTGTCTTCGTGGACCACGGACTGCTGCGCGAGGGCGAAGCCGAGCAGGTGGAGCGTGACTTTGTCGCGGCCACGGGCGTGAAGCTGTACGTAGCCAACGAACAGCAGCGCTTCCTGTCCGCGCTGGCCGGCGTCACCGACCCCGAGACCAAGCGCAAGATCATCGGCCGCGAGTTCATCCGCGCCTTTGAAGCCGCCGAGAAGGCCGTGCTGGCCGAGGCGGCCGCCGAGGGTGAGTCGGTGAAGTTCCTGGTGCAGGGCACGCTCTACCCGGACGTGGTCGAGTCCGGCGGCGGCGAGGGCGCCGCGAACATCAAGAGCCACCACAACGTGGGCGGGCTGCCCGAGGACCTGCAGTTCGAGCTGGTCGAACCGCTGCGGACGCTGTTCAAGGACGAGGTCCGTGCGGTCGGCGCCCAACTGGGCCTGCCGGCCGAAATCGTCGGGCGCCAGCCCTTCCCCGGCCCGGGACTAGGCATCCGGATCATCGGCGAAGTCACGCAGGAGCGGCTGGACCTGCTGCGCAAGGCGGACGCGATCGCGCGCGCCGAACTGACCGCTGCGGGCCTGGACCAGGAAGTCTGGCAGATGCCGGTGGTCCTGCTGGCCGACGTGCGCAGCGTGGGCGTCCAGGGCGACGGCCGGACCTACGGACACCCGATCGTGCTCCGTCCGGTCTCCTCCGAGGACGCGATGACCGCGGACTGGTCGCGGCTGCCCTACGACCTGCTGGCCAGGATCTCCAACCGCATCACCAACGAGGTGGAGGGCGTCAACCGCGTGGTGCTCGACGTGACGAGCAAACCGCCGGGAACCATCGAGTGGGAGTAGCCACAACGGGCGACCGCTGCCCGCCCGCAGCGCGGCTGCGGGTGAACTGCGAGGCAATTTCGCCGAGCAGTGTTGCGGTCGCCCGTTTGGCGTTTAAAGTCCGATACCTTGTTTGACATGCCGTTGTGGTCCAGGCAAGTCGCCGAGAGTGAAGTAAAGGGGGCAGCCGTGTCGCTGACCAGCGTAGCTGAGGCTGCTGAAGACGTTGTGGCATCGTGGCTGGAAAACCTGGGCGATCTCGCCGGGTCGGACACCCTGCTGCGGTTCGCCCCGACGTCGTCGAACAGCATTGACCTGACGCATGCCCACCCTTCCGGCCTGGCGCAGTTGCTGGCCGGCCGCCGCACCCGTCTTTCCACCCTCCTGCGTGAGCCGAACCAGTACGCTGCGGCCATGCGCACCGCCCGCAGCCTGCGCGCCAAAATCTACGAACTGGGTTCGGACCGCGGCATCGACGTCGGGTATCTGGCCGCCGGAACCGCGTCCTGGCGGGTTCCCGAGATCGGCCGGTCGGAGTCCCTGAACGCCCCGGTGATGTTGATCCCGGTGGCGCTGACCGTCCGCCCCAGCCAGGACGACTTCGAACTGCAGCTGACCGACCGCGCCCGGCTGAACCCGGCGCTCGTCCGCCACCTCTCCGCGGAGCAGGGGATCGGTATCGATGCCGAAGCGACCGCCCGGCTGGCCTACAGCACCGCCCGCCTGGATCCGCACCCGGTGCTGGAACGGCTGCGCCTGCTCACCGCCGGCGTGCGGAACATGACCATCGAACACCATTTGCTGGTGTCGACCTTCGCGGATCTGGAAGCAGTCACCGACCCGGTCCTGCTCGACGCCGGGCACCCGGTGATCCGCACGCTCGCCGAAGCCGGGGCCGGATCCCAGGCCGGTCCCCGTCCCTTGGCCAACCGGAACGCCGTGCCCGTGCCGGAGGTGGAGCTGCCGCCGATCGACGAACGCGATCCGCAGGATGAGTTCCTGCTGCTCGACGCAGACGCCGCGCAGCAACAGGTGCTGGACCTCGTCCAGGCCGGGCACTCGCTGGTGGTTTCCGCGCCGCCGGGCACCGGACAAACCCAGACCGCACTCAACGCCGCGGCGGCCCTGGCCTACGAGGGCAAGAGCGTGCTGGTGGTCGCCGAGCGCCGCGGCACGCTGACCGAATTCGCACAGCAGCTCGAAACCGTGGATTTGGGGTCGCTGGCGCTGCAGCTGGGCGCGGACCTGACGCCGGAGCAGCTGCGCCGGGCGATGATCCGCGCGATCAGCCGCAACGAAAAGGCGCAGGAGCCGCAGCTGCAGAAGCTGCACGCCACCCTCACCGAGCACCGCCACAAGCTGATGGAGCATGTAAAGTCGCTGCACAATGTGCGCAGCCGCTGGCGCTGTTCCCCCTACCAGGCGATGCAGTCGCTGGCCAAGCTCACCTCGCTCGACCCGGCCCCGGCGACCACCGTGCGGCTGAAGCGGTCGGTGCTGGACAACATCACCGACCGGGCGGAGCTGGCGGCCCGGCTGGTCCGGGCGGCCGAGTTGGGCAGCTTCAGCAAGTCCGCGACCACCAGCCCGTGGTTCGGCGCCAAACTGCTCAACCGCAAGGAGACCGAAGACGCCCACCAGCTGGCCGCCGACCTGGCCAAGGACGTCCCGCGGCTGCGCGAACGGATGAACAAGGTCGCCGAACACTCGCAGATCGCCCTCGCCGGGACGTTCCGC
Organism: Arthrobacter sp. Y3225116; assembly: GCF_059091245.1. Classification (NCBI taxonomy): domain Bacteria; kingdom Bacillati; phylum Actinomycetota; class Actinomycetes; order Micrococcales; family Micrococcaceae; genus Arthrobacter; species Arthrobacter sp. Y3225116. Next base: position 2,233 of record NZ_JBNHGL010000189.1, on the reverse strand, counting down.
GAGTGGGGGGAGCAGCTCCAGCTGCTGGTCGAGGTCCGCGGCAGCCTCGACAAGTTCACCCCGGACATCTTCGACCGGCCGGTCACGGACCTGATTTCCGCGACCGCACCGAGTTCCTGGCGGCGCGACCGCGGCATCGAAATGAGTTCGATGACGCGTTCCCGGCTGCGCAAGGTGGCCAAGGAATACATCCGCCCCGGCGTGCACATCTCCGACCTGCACGAGTCCCTCTTCGAGGTGCAGCAGCAGCGGACCAAGTGGGCCGACTACGCAACGTCGCAGCGGCATCCGGCGGTGCCCTCCGGGCTGGCGGACCTGAACGGCTTTTACCGCGAGGTGGCGCAGCGCCTCGAGAAACTGGCCGCCCTGCTGGCACCGGTGCCCGAAGACCGTGCCCTCGCGGCCCTGCCCGACGGCGAACTCCAGGAACAGCTGGACGCCCTGGCCGCGGACCACGAAACGCTGGTGAACCTGCCCGAACGGACGCTGCTGCTGGAGCAGATGCGCGAACACGGCCTGACCGAACTGCTGGACGATCTGGCCAAACGCGAAGTCGGCGCGGGCGAGGTCAGCGCCGAACTGGACCTGGCGTGGTGGCAGTCGGCACTCGAAGCCATGATCAGCGGCGACGACTACCTGGCCATGTCCGACGGCGACAATCTGCGCAAGCTCGAGGCGGTCTACCGGCTCGCGGACAACGCGCACATCGCGTCCGGGCCCGCCCGACTGCGCTGGGAACTGGCACAGAACTGGCGGCATTCGCTCAAAAGCAAGCCCAAGGCCGCGCAGCGGTTGCGCGACCTGCTCAAGGCCGGCGAACCCAGCCTGGCCGCGTTGGGACAACAGTCGGAGTCGCTGGTTTCGGCGCTGTTGCCGATCTGGACCGCCTCCCCGCTGGTGCTGCCGCTCCTGCTCCCGGAAGGCAAGCACTTCGATGCCGTCATCATCCTCGACGCCGAGGCCACCAGCCTGCCGTCGGCGCTGACCGCGGTCTCCCGGGCGCACCAGGTGGTGGCGTTCGGCGACGGCGAGTTGGGCCGCGCCGAGCCCTTCGAAGTCAACGTGGACCGTCGGAACGACCCCGTCACCGGCGAAGCACCGCAACCGTTGGCCAGCTGCTTCCACGCGCTCTCCGAGGTGCTGCCGGTGGTGGCGCTGACCACCGCCTATCGCGCCGTCGACCTGGACCTGACCCGCTCGCTGAGCGAAAAGTTCTACGGCGGATCGCTGTCCCGGCTGCCCGGCGCCAGCTCCATCCGCGGGGGCGGCCTGGAGGTGGAATATTTGCCCGACGGCACCGGGATGCCCGGCGCCGGACACGAAGGCGTGGAAAGCGTCCCGGCCGAACTCAACCGGGTGGTGGACCTTGTCTTCGAACACATCAGCCTGCGGCCGTCGCGGTCGCTGGCGGTCGTGACGGCCAGCGCCCGGCATGCCGCCCGGGTGGCGGAGGCCATCCGGCTGCAGATGCCCAATCATCCGTCGGCGGCGGACTTCTTCCACCGCCGGCAGGAGCCCTTCCGCGTGGTACCCGTCGAACGCGCGTCCGGACTGGTCCGCGACGACGTGATCTTCTCGCTCGGCTTTGGCCGGACGCCGCACGGGCGGGCGGTCCACGACTTCGGACCCCTGTCGGCGCCGCACGGGCGGGCGCTCTTCGCGACCGCGGTCACCCGTTCCCGGCAGTCGCTGCACGTGCTAAGCTGCTTCCGCCCGGAGGATCTGGACCCGGAGCGGCTGCGGCATGGGGCCGCCGACTTCCATGACCTGCTGGACCGCCACCTCGGCGACGGACGGTTCACGGCGCCCGAACTGTCTCCCGGGATCGACGATCCGCTCGTCGCGGACCTCGTGGAGCGCATCCGCACCCGCGGCGCACGCGTTTGGGACCACTATTACGGGGTCATCGACATCGCCGCCAGCACCGGGACGGTGCAGTATTCGCCGGATGTTGAACCGGCCCTGCCCGTGGCCCTGGAGTCTGACGGCAGCCCGCAGTACCAGGAGTTGACGGTGCGGGAGCGCAGCCGGCTGCGCCCGCAACAGCTCGAGCGGCTGGGCTGGCGGCCGCTGACGCTGTGGACCATCGAGGTGTTCACGGATCCGGAGAAATGCGCAGACCTGATCGGAGGCTACTTGGGACTGCAGAAGCCGGAAGATCCGGCAGACAAGGACGACCGTCCCGCCGCCGCACGGGGCCCGAAGCCGGCGGCGGAGCAGGCCCCGCGGGCGG
>NZ_JBNHGL010000188.1:0-5656 GCF_059091245.1 Arthrobacter sp. Y3225116 | reverse complement strand
CACGGCGCTGCCGGCCGGGCTGGCCGCTTCTGCGCTGCAGGCGTGGTTGCAGCACGGCGTCGGCGGTCCCGCGATGACCGTGGTGGCCTTTGGCATTTCCGCGTTGACCGGGCCGCTGCTGACGGCCGGTTACGTCGGAGTGCTGTTGCTGTCCTTCCGCACCGCGGCCGGACGCGCCCTGTGCACAGTGCTGGCTCCCGCAGGCCGCCTCGCGCTGACCAACTATTTGGGACAGTCCGTGCTGATGGCCCTGGTCTTCACGGGTTTCGGGCTGGCGTTGACCGCCCGGTTGGCCCCGCCCGCGGTGCTCGGGGTGGCGGGGCTCCTCTTCGTGGCGCAACTGCTGGCCAGCGCCTGGTGGGTGAAGAGGTTCCGGTACGGGCCGCTGGAGTGGCTGCTGCGCAGCCTCACCTACTGGCGGCGTCCGGCCATGCTCCGTTAGCGGCTAGAGGTTCCAGCCCGCAATCGCGGGCGTCTTCTTGTCCCACCCCAGCCGGCAGACGGCAGCGGTATCCAGCACGAAGTGCCGGCCCTCGATGGGTTCCAGGCCAAGCCAGCGGGCCGCAAGCACGCGGAGGAAGTGCCCGTGTGCCACCAGCAAGACCTGGCGGGGCCCTGGCGGTTCGGACGACGGGGTGGGACGCGGGGCCGTGCTGTCCAGCACCTTGGCGATCACATGATCGGCCCGGTCCGCCACCTCTTGCAGCGACTCGCCGCCGCGGACGCCGTGGGTCCAGATCAGGTACGTGGGATCCTTGGCCCGGATGGCCGCGCTCTGGAGGCCTTCATAGTCCCCGTAGTCCCATTCATGCGCTTCGGCCACCACCTCCGCTTCGGGGTAGCCGGCCAGTTCGGCCGTCCGGCGGGCACGCGCCAAGGGGGAGGTCAAGACGGTGTGGAAACGGACTCCCGCCAGCTTCGCCGCGGCGTCGCGGGCCTGCTGGACCCCGGCCGGAGTCAGCTCAAGGTCGGCCAACCCGGTGTACCGGTGGTCGCGCGACCACTCGGTTTCGCCGTGGCGCATCAGCCACAACACCGGAAAATCATGCGGTTCGGCCGCGACCATAACTATGCCTGCTCCGCGTATTCCGGCTGCGTCCGCCACCAGGCCAGCAGTTTCGCCTCTGCCTCTTCCTGCGCCGCCGGGCCGTTCTCCAGCCGCTCTTCCAGCAGGAATTTGTAGGCGCGGCCGACCAGCGGGCCGGGCCGGATCCCGAGCAGCGCCATGATCTGGGCCCCGTCCAGGTCCGGCCGGACGGCGTCCATTTGCTCCTGTTCCTTCAGCGTGGCGATCCGCTGCTCCAGGTCGTCGTAGGCGAAGGCGAGCCGCTCCGCCTTGCGCTTGTTTCGCGTGGTCACGTCGGAGCGGGTCAGCCGGTGCAGCCGCTCCAGCAGCGGTCCGGCGTCGTTGACGTAGCGGCGCACGGCCGAATCCGTCCAGCCCGCCTCCCCGTAGCCGTAAAAGCGCATGTGCAGTTCCACCAGCCGGGACACCGCCTTGATGGTCTCGTTGTCGAAACGCAGCTTCTTCATCCGCTTGGCGGTGAGCTTGGAGCCCACCACGTCGTGGTGGCGGAAGCTGACCGCGCCGGAGGGTTCGAACCGGCGGGTAGCCGGCTTGCCGACGTCGTGCATCAGGGCCGCGAACCGCAGGACGAAGTCCGGACCGGGCACCGCGCCGTCGTCGTCCGTCTCCAAGGCGCAGGCCTGCTCCAACACGGTGAGCGAGTGCTGGTAGACGTCCTTGTGCCGGTGGTGCTCATCGATCTCCAGCCGCAGCGCCGCGACCTCCGGCAGCACGTAATCCGCAAGGCCGGTGTCCACCAGCAGGTCCACGCCGGCGCGCGGGTCCTTGCCATTGATCAGCTTCGTCAGTTCGTCGCGGACGCGTTCGGCGGAGATGATCTCGATCCGCGCGGCCATGTCCGTCATCGCCTCCTCCACCTCGGGTGCCACGGCCACGTTGAGCTGGGAGGCGAACCGCGCGGCACGCATCATACGGAGGGGGTCATCGGAGAACGACGCCGACGGCGCGCCCGGGGTGCGCAGCACGCCCGCGTGGAGGTCCTTGACGCCGCCATGCGGATCCACCAGTTCCAGCGACGGCAGCCGCAGGGCCATGGCATTCATGGTGAAGTCGCGGCGGAACAGGTCATCCTCCAGGGAGGTTCCAAACGCCACCACGGGCTTGCGGGAATCCGGGTCGTAGGCCTCGGCCCGGTAGGTGGTCACCTCGATCATGTGCTGACCCTTGCGCAGGCCGATGGTCCCGAAATCGCGGCCGATCTCCCAGAACTTGTCCGCCCACTTCCCGACGACGGCGATGGTGGCATCGGGATCGGCGTCGGTCGTGAAATCGAGGTCCGGGGAGATCCGGCCCAGGAACAGGTCGCGCACCGGTCCGCCGACCAGCGAGAGTTCGTGACCCGCTGCCGCAAACAGTTCTCCCAGTTCGATCACGACGTCCGGCAACGGCAGGGACGGGACGTTGGAACCGGGTGCTGATGCGAACTGCGAACCAAAAAGGTGAACCATAGTGACTTAAGCGTGCCAGATGCCGGGCGCGATGTTTAACAAAGTCCCGCGGCTCGGCCCCGGCATCATCGGCCCGTTACAAAAATCGTTAGAGTGGACTGCATGGCACACCCGGTTCCGAGCGCCCCGAAGCGCACCCCGCTGACAGCGTCAGTGGGCAGCGCCGCGCCCGGACACCATTCCCTGCCCACCGTGGAGGAGATCTCGGCCGGCGGCGTGGTGGTCGATACGTCGACCCCGGACCTGAACGTGGCCATCATCGCGCGCTTCAACCGCGGCGGCCGGCTCGAGTGGTGCCTGCCCAAGGGTCACCCCGAGGGCCGGGAGACCAATGAAGAGGCCGCCGTCCGGGAAGTCGAAGAAGAAACAGGGATCAAGGGCCGCGTGCTGGCCACGCTGGGCAGCATCGATTACTGGTTCACCGTCAGCGGCCACCGCGTCCACAAGACCGTGCACCACTTCCTGCTCGAGGCCACCGGCGGCCTGCTGACCATCGAAAATGATCCGGACCATGAGGCAGTGGACGTGGCCTGGGTTCCGCTGGCCGAGCTGGGCCGGAAGCTGTCCTTCCCCAACGAGCGGCGGATCGTGGACCTGGCCCGGGAAGTCCTGCCCGGGCACCTTTGAGCCCCGGCCGGATCCGGCGATCCGGCCGGTTTCAGGTGAGAACATAGAGGACGATGTCCGAGACCCAGACCCCCTCCCCCAGCCCGTCCGTGCAGCAGCACAGCACAGCCAAGTCCAGTGCCATCATGGCGGCCGGGACCATGGTGTCCCGCGTTCTGGGGTTTGTCCGCACCGCTTTGCTGGCGGTCGCGATCGGCGCCAACACGACGATGGGCGACATCTTCGAGAAGGCCAACACCATCCCGAACATCATCTACCTGCTGCTGGCGGGCGGGGTGTTCAACGTGGTGCTGGTGCCGCAGATCATCAAGGCCAGCCAGAAGAGCGACGGCGGGGCGGACTTCGTCAGCCGGCTGCTGAGCCTGACGCTGCTGGTGCTGGCCGGGATCGCGCTGCTGGCAACGCTGCTGGCCGCGCCGATCATCTCCGCCCTGACCCGCGGCTGGACGCCGGTCATGCTGGAACTCGGCACCGTCTTCGCCGTGTGGTGCCTGCCGCAGATCTTTTTCTACGGGCTGTACGCCGTGGTGGGCCAGGTGCTCAACGCCCACGGCCGGTTCGGCTGGTACATGTGGGCCCCCGCCCTGAACAATGTCGTCGCCATCGGCACGCTGGTGCTGTACATCGCACTGTACGGCCGCTATCTGCCCGGCAAGGACAACCCGGAGCTTTGGACCAGTGCCCAGACGATGGTGCTGGCCGGCGGCACCACGCTGGGCATCGTGCTGCAGGCGCTGATCCTGTTGTGGCCGCTGGGACGGCTGGGGATGGGCCTCAAGCTCAAGCTCGGCTGGCGCGGCATGGGCTTCGCCGCCACCGGAAAGGTGGCAATGTGGAGCCTGGCCACCATGGTCATCGCCAACACCGCGTACCTCTTCTACGGGTCGATCGCCTCCGGGGCCACGGCCGCGCGCGCCGAGCTGGCAGGGTCCGGCGCCTCGGTCCCCGGCGAGTACGCCCTGAATACCGCCCAACTGATCGCCATGCTGCCGCATTCGGTCTTCGTCCTCTCGGTGGCCACGGTGCTGTTCAACCAGTTGTCCCGCCAGCAATCGAGCGGGGCGGTGGACGACGTGCGGCATACCGTGAACTCGGGGCTGCGCACCATCGGCGTCGCCACCGTCTTCGGGGCCGCCTCCGTGGTGGTGCTGGCCGGCCCGCTGGCCCGCTTGTTTGCCGGGTCGGGCCCCACCGCCGCGGCCTCCGCTGCGTCGATGGGCCAGGTGCTGACCATCCTCGCGGCCGGCATGCCCTTCATGAGCATCTACTTCTTCCTGGGCCGGGTGTTCTATGCGGAGGAAGACGCCAAAACGCCGTTGATCATGCAGGCGATCTGCTCCGGCGCGTCGGTGGTCCTGGCCGTGCTGATCGCCTGGTTGATCGATCCCACCCTGGTGGTCTACGCGCTGGCACTGCTGTTCACGGTGTTCCACGTGGTCTCGGCGGTCCTTGCCCACTTCTTTGCCCGCCGCCGGCTGGGCGACTACGGCGCGGGCCGCGTCGTGGATACCTACATCCGGCTCGGTTATGCCGGATTGGGCTCCGGGTTGGTGGGCGCAGCGGTCCTGTGGCTGTTCGGCGGTTACGCCAACGGCGGATTCGCCTGGCAGTCCATCGCCACCGCCATGGTGACCATCGCCGTCGTCGGACTGGTCATGGCGGCTGTATACCTGCTGCTCCTGCGCGCGCTTCGGGTCGAGGAGCTGCAGGACTTCCTGCGGCCGATACTTAAACGGTTGCCCGGACGCGCCTGACAGAAGCGGGTATCGGGTCCGGCAGCGGATAGCATGGAAACCAAATTATCCAGTCACGGGCACCTGCCCAGGACATTTCGCCGGGAGGAACTAGTGCCGCAGCCAGTTGATGTGGGCATGCTGCTTGGTGGCCGTTACAAGGTCACTGCCCAAGTGCTTGCGTCCGCCGAAAACGATCTGGTCCTGGACGGCATTGACCAGGTGCTCAACCGGCCGGTCAGCATCCTGGTGGCAGCGCCGGAGAATGCCAGCCAGGTCGCCATGAGCGCCCGCGAGATCGCCACCGGCGAGCGGGCGGGCAACGTCCAGGTGCTGGACCTCGGCAATGCCGACGGGTTCACCTACCTGGTGACCAACGAGGCCCAGGCGGCCGACCTGCTGGACCTGGTCATTCAGCAGGACGGGCCGTATGTAGAGCCCTTCTTCACCGACACACTCGGTTCGGAGATCTTCGGCCAGGCCCGTTCCACGGAGCCGGAGCCGTATGAGGACGAATACGAGTATGAGGACTACGACGAGGAGCCTCGGCAGAGCCTGCGCGAGAGGCTGAACAAACTTGACCTGCCCAAATTGGGCCGGAACGGCGGCGACGGGACGTCCAAGCCCCGGTTCGGCGCCCGTGCTGAGGCCCCGGCCCGAGGCGCCGGGTCCGCTGCGGGAGCTGCGGCCGCCGCAGCATCTGCCGGGGCGATCGTGCCGCCGCCGCCCTCCGCTCCCCCGGCCCCACAGATCGCGAGCCC
>NZ_JBNHGL010000187.1:0-5685 GCF_059091245.1 Arthrobacter sp. Y3225116 | reverse complement strand
CCGGGGCGTACTGTGCGCCCGGGAGGACGGAGAGCAGGGATTCGTGGACCGCGACAACACCCAACTCATGGGCTGGCACGGGACCAAGAACCGTATTAACGCAATCTTTATCCCACCTTGTTTCCAACACCGCAGCAACTTTTCAACGGCCCTTCTTCGGTTGAGAAAGGCGTCACAGAACGTGTGAAGCACGGTCATAATGTTATTACATTATGAGGGTCGCCCTGCCGCGTCAATAGGTGCAGGTCTTCCGTCGAGCAAAGCGCAAGTGATGGGGCGCGCCCGGCTCATCAAGTGCCGATAAGCTACCTTATGCAAGCAGTTTGTCTGCACACGTACAGCTGCACCATAACCTACTCCGGGAACAGCGACACCTGGACCGGGAGCGCAACTATACGATGATCGAACATCGCGCAAACGCGGTGCGCCTCCGGGATCACTATATGAAGCATGCTCCTGCGAATGTGCCTCCCTGGATTGACGTTCCAACTGCCTGAACCAGCCGCAACGATGTCGTGGCAGCTCGCTTTGTCGATGTCAGCGGCAAGGTGCTCAAGGTCATCGCTTTCCCTTCAGGTGGATGCTGAGAGGGCGCCCGATCTTTGACCGTGCACACACCTGAGACTGTCGCCGAACCCCGCATCTATTCCGCAGATTCGATAGCAACCGATGAAAGAGGAAGACAGCAGAAAACGGCTCTGACTAGGAACGACCGAAGATGCTGGTACCCCGCAGAAACCTTAGAAAGAGCCGTACTCTTACTCGAAAGGTCATCAGGTCGACGCCGGTCAAGAGTCACCAAATCCCGAAATACCGGGACTTTCTGTTTGTACTGTCGTCGCGTCGAAGCGCTCACTGAGCAGTGCTTCATGGCGAGCTCCGATGCTGGTGCGACGGATTGTCTTTCATCGAAAATGTCTGAAGCCACGGTTAGCCTGAGGCCACCAAATAAATTAGAGGAGTCATCGCATGTCATCAGTCCCCATCGCAGTGTCGCGACTTGGCGATGGCGATTCGCGCGAATCGCAAAATGTTCGGGCGGTGGACTGGCTGCTAAAGCAGCCCGGCGGTCCCATCGTGGTCGTGACGCCGCAGCGTGATTTTGAGGGCGAAAGTCTGAAGCGGCTGATTGCACGGCCGGGGGTTACTCACTATGCGTGGCGAGGGTTTGTTGGCAGGGCATTTGACGGCCAGCGTGTGCTCTACGCATGGCCTGACCGCAAGCGTCTGAACCACATCTGGAACAGCGAAGCTGATGCAATCGCAGTTATTGAGTGGAACAAAAATGAGACCGCCGAGTGGATTGAAGATACCGCACCGGTCCAACTTCTCCCAGGCCGTATTGTCGCGCCTCACAGACGCGAGGAGAAGCTTGAGCCGTTGCCGAACGGAGTCGACGCAATACTAGAGCACATCGCGAGCATGGCGGCAGGCTACTCATCCGGGTTGAAGTGGAACGAGGAGGACAAGCTCAAGGCCGACATGATGAACTGTCCAGACCGCTGGGCTGCAATCACAGTCGAGCAAGTGCGAGCGAAGTGTCGGCAGCTTGGGATGCGCCCCGAGGACATTGACACAATCTCTGGGTTTCTTCACCACCGGAAGGAAGGACGCCGTTTCAGCGTGAGGTCTTCGTACCGTACTTTCCAGTTTAACTAACGTAGCGAGGTGCCGAAGGCGGCTTAGTGTCGCCATTGCCCTGAATGAAACGCGAGCCCTTGGCGTGTGCTGCGCGGGGTGGCGGACTCTGCTCGAAAAGTCACAGGATAGACGCCGGTCGGAGCCAAGTGTCCATGTAATTTTGGGGAAAGTTGCCGCCGCGTCACTAAGACGATCGCTAACCAAGAGGCAAGCCCAGGTTAACCCCTGTCTTTCTGTAGGCATAGGAGCCTTCGTTTTGCGCTGACGTTGGGACTCGAATTGTCTAGTTCGACCGTGCAACCGGCGCTGCTCGGACGGGCAGCTGCCATAGCCAGCACCTCCAATGCGAACAACGCCGCAAGCCCCCGGGCTCCAGAGTCACGGGAGCCCTGCGGCCTGCAGCACGGACATCAGAGCCTTGCCGGGGCACTCGAACCTAGACCGGAGTCTAGAACGGAGGCGAATGGTATCCAACCAATAAGAAAGGCCCTCCGACCGGGATAATTCCTAGTCAGAGGGCCTTCATTCGTTGCGGGGGTAGGATTTGAACCTACGACCTCCGGGTTATGAGCCCGGCGAGCTACCGAACTGCTCCACCCCGCGGCGTAGTAATGACTCTAGACCCACCTGCGGCCAAACGACGAATTTGGTGAGTGGGGTCACTGATCCGGGCCATGGCCATGGCCCTGCAGACGACGACGGCGGCGGTCGCCTTCCCCGCGGAAGGTGGCCGCCGCCGTCGTCGGCAGAACCAGCGGAGGGTTAGCGCAGGTGGTCCACCAGCTTGCCGGCGATCCCGTGGTAATTGGCCGGGGTGAGCGCGAGCAAGCGGTTCTCGGCGTCCGGGGACAAGCCGAGGCCGGAGACGAACTCCTTCATGCGCTCGGCGTCCACGCGGTGCCCGCGGGTGAGCTCCTTCAGCCGCTCGTACGGGTTCTCCATGCCCTCGACCCCGGCGATGGCCTCGGCGCGCATGACCATTTGGATGGCCTCGCCGAGCACCTCCCAGTTCTGGTCCAGGTCAGCCGCCAGCACCTCGGCGGGCACGCTGAGCCGGTCCAGGCCCTTGGCAACGTTGGAGATGGCCAGCAGCGAGTGCCCGAAGGCGACGCCGATGTTCCGCTGCGAGGACGAGTCGGTGAGGTCGCGCTGCCAGCGGGAGGTGACCAGCGTGGCCGCCAGGGTATCCAGCAGGCCGTTGGAGATCTCCAGGTTCGCTTCGGCGTTTTCGAAGCGGATCGGGTTGACCTTGTGCGGCATCGTGGACGAGCCGGTGGCTCCTTCGACGGGGATCTGCGCGAAATAGCCGATGGAGATGTAGCTCCAGATGTCCGTGCAGGCGTTGTGCAGGATCCGGTTGAAGCGGGCGATGTCGGAGTAGAGCTCGGCCTGCCAGTCGTGCGACTCGATCTGGGTGGTCAGCGGGTTCCAGGTCAGGCCCAGACCCTCGACGAAGGTCTGCGAAACGGCCTGCCAGTCCGCCGAGGGAACGGAAGCATAGTGCGCCGCGTACGTGCCGGTGGCCCCGTTGATCTTGCCCAGGTACTCGGTGCGGGCGATCCGGTCCAGCTGGCGGGTGAGTCGATGGGCGATGACCGCCAGCTCCTTCCCGAGCGTGGTGGGGGTGGCGGGCTGTCCGTGGGTGCGCGAGAGCATCGGCACGTCGCGGTGCTCGCGCGCCATGGCCGCGAACTGCTCGACCAGAGCGCGGGCGGCCGGCAGCCAGACCTGTTCCACCGCCCCCTTGACGCCCACCGCGTAGGAAAGGTTGTTGATGTCCTCCGACGTGCAGCCGAAGTGCACCATGGCGGTGAGGTGCTCGATGCCCAGCTGGCCGAGCCGGCGGCCAATGAAGTACTCCACGGCCTTCACGTCGTGGACCGTGACGGCTTCGATCTCGGCCAGTTCGCGCACGGCATTGCCGTCGAAGTCGGTGACGATCTTGCGCAGCGCCGACTGCTGCTCCCCGGTCAGCGGACCCGCCCCGGGCAGGACGGACTGGCCGGCCAGATGGATCAGCCACTCCACCTCCACATGCACGCGGTCGCGGTTCAGCGCGGCTTCGGAGAGGTAATCAACGAGCGGCGCAACCGCCTGGTGATACCGCCCGTCCAAGGGACCGAGTGCGATCGCGGGGGTGACTTCTGCCAAGGGGACACGGGAAGTTTCAGCCATGACCCCTATTCTTCCATGTCCCATGCCGCCGCTTTCCGCGTGACTTCGCCTGCACAGCGGCGCCATGCCCTCGCTCATGCACATGGCCGGCCTGCGCCAGCACCGCGGGCGACGCCGGCCCTAGCCTCGGAGGAAGTCGAGGCGCAAAGGAGGCCAAAGTGATGTTTTGGCAAACGGCGACGGCGGAGGCCGGGCCGGGCGGCCCGCCGGACCCGGGATGGGAGCTGGCCCCCGGCCGCCTGCTTTCCTGCGAGCAGGAACTGCTCGCCGTACGGGCGGATCTGGCCGGCGCGGCTGCCGCCTGGGTCTCGCCGGCCGGCAGGGCCTTCAGGGAGCGGCTGCACGAGTACCGCAGCGGGATGGCGGAGGCGGCAGAACTGCTGAGGCTCGCGGCAGCCGCGGTCAGTGCGGCTGAAGCAGCTGCCGGCGCGGCAAAAACGGCGGCCGCCGCTATGTGCGGCCCCCGGCCGTGACTGCCGGGACCAGGACGCACTGTGCTGGTGACGCCCGGTGGGTGACGCCGATTGGCTTCCCGGCGGAGCCCGGTGGTGGGAAGGCGGCACCGGGTACCGCCGGTACGCCGGCTATCGGGTTGCCGGCGGCATCGGCGGCGTCGCGTTTGAGTGGCAGGAGCTGATCTCCGCAGCCGCCCGGCTCGAGTCGGCTGCCGCCACCATCGACGACCTGTGGCGCCAACTCCTGTCGGTGCAAATGCTGCTCGCCGATCCCCGCTGGACGCTGCTGCCGGAGCGGTGGGCGGCCGAAACGGCAGTCCACACCGCCGCGGCATCGTTGGCGGGCCTTGCGGACGGCGCCGGTGCCTTGTCCGCCAGGGTGCGGTTGGCACACGGAACCTACCTGGCGACCGAGCAGGCCGTCTCCGCCGCGCTGCAGGCGGTCGATTCTGCCACCTGGTGGGCCACGGTTCCGCTCGGCATGGCCGTCAACGAGGGGCGGCCGACCCGGGCGGGCGGCGAACGGCTGCTCCGCCAGTTCCCGGCAGCGGTGGCCGGAGCGCTGGGCGGCCCGGCGGCGGGGATGCTGCTGCGGGATGGACGGCAAGGCGGTCCATGGAACAAGCCGGCCACTGAACACATGGCCCCGCTGCTGGTCGCCGCGGCGCGGCAGGCGGGGCTGCTCCGGGCCGGCGCCATCGAGGTTGAACGCGCGGCCGCAACGGACGAGGAGATCGATCCCGCGCCGGCTTCCCTGGCCGGGCTGCTCCACCGGACGGTCAGCGCGGACCGCGCCGGTGACGGCACCGTAGAAGTGCTCGAAGTATCCGCCCCCGGCGGCCAAAAGCGGTGGGTCGTCGCTCTGCCGGGCACCCAGGCTGCGGGCTCGGCCGAGGCAACCGGCAACCCGTTCGACGAAACCGGCATCGCCGAAGCGGTCTCCGGCGGCAGCGCGTTCGTCTCGGCCGCCGTGTCGCAGGCCCTCGGGGAAGCCGGCGCCGGCGCGGAGGATTTGGTGATGCTGGTCGGATACAGCCAGGGCGGCATCCACGCGATGAACCTTGCCGCCGATCCGGCCTTCCTGGCCAGCCACAACGTGGGCTTCGTCCTCACGGCCGGCTCGCCGGTGGCCGGCATCAACCCCGGTCCGAGCGTCCGGAGCGTTCACCTGGAGCACGCCCGGGACTGGGTGCCGGGCACCGACGCCAGGCCGAATCCGGACCGGCGCGAACAGGTCACCGTAACCCTGACCGATCCCGCGGCCACTCCTGCAGGCGAGGGCGCCGGGCTGGGACCCGGGCATGACCTCGGGAACTACGTGCAGGCCGCCCGGAACATCGACGCGAGCCCGGACCGGTCGATGCGCGACGCGACAGCATTTCTTGGCGCCGCGCTCGCCGGCGGCACGGCCAGG
>NZ_JBNHGL010000186.1:0-5754 GCF_059091245.1 Arthrobacter sp. Y3225116 | reverse complement strand
CCAGCGGCAGCGCCGCCAGCGCGCCTGCCAGGGCTATCGCCATCGTGGACGTTCCCGCCAGGGCCTCGCTGCCGGTGAGCTCCACGGCCAGCAGCGAGCCGATGGCCAGCCCCGCGCCGTGGCCTAAGCCGCTGAACAGCTGGGCCAAGGACAGGGAAACAACGACGCGGCGCTGAACGGCCCTCGTGCGAGGGTCTGCGTTCAGCGCCGCGTCTTGTTGCTGGGTCACACGCCGATCCTAGTCGACCTGCAACCGGTTAGACCGCCGTTACTCGGTGTCGGACTTGGCGCGCTCGGCGTCCGACGGGACGCGCCCGGCCTCCGACTGGGCCGGCTCGGCGTCCGGCTCGGCGGTCTCGTCGTTTGCCCTGGCGCGCTCGGCGTCCTTTGCCAGCCGCGCGTCGATGGCTGCCTGGCGGCCGGCCGGGCTGAGCAGGCTGGCCACCGTGGCGACCACCAGGGTGCCGATGATCACGCCGAGCGACAGCTGGGTGGAGATCACCGGGACCCACTCAACATGCTGGCCTCCGTTAATGAACGGCACCTCGTTCTCGTGCAGCGCGTGGAAGATCAGCTTCACGCCGATGAAGGCCAGGATGATCGACAGCCCGTGCTTGAGGTAGACCAGGCGGTCCATCAGGCCGCCCAGCAGGAAGTACAGCTGGCGCAGGCCCATCAGCGCGAAGATGTTCGCCGTGAAGACGATGAACGCGCTCTGGGTGAGGCCGAAGATCGCCGGGATGGAGTCAACCGCGAACAACAGGTCGGTCATGCCGATGGTGATGAAAACCATGACCATGGGGGTGAACAGGCGCTTGCCGTCCACCGTGGTGCGCAGCTTGTTGCCGTCGTAGTGCTCGCTGACCGGCAGTTTCTTGGTCAGCCGGGAGATCAGCCCGGACTCGGAGCCCTCTTCCTCGTCCTCGCCCGAGTCTGTTGCCTGCTTCCAGGCGGTCCAGAGCAGGAACGCTCCGAAGATGTAGAAGACCCAGCTGAACTGGGCGATCAGCGTCGCGCCCAGCAGGATGAAGATGCCCCGCAGGATCAGCGCGATGATAATGCCGAACATCAGCACTTCCTGCTGGTACTTCCTCGGCACGGAGAACCTGGCCATGATGATGATGAAGACGAACAGGTTGTCCACGCTCAGGCTGTACTCGGTGATCCAGCCGGCCACGAATTCCTGGCCGTAGTCGGGGCCGGCCTGCCAGAACAGCAAGCCTGCGAAGATCAGCGCCAGCGTGACGTAGAAACCGACCCAAAGGCCGGCCTCCTTCATGGACGGCTCGTGCGGCCGCTTAACCACGTACAGCAGGTCAAACAGCAGGATGACGCCCAGGATTACGAAGGAGGTGATCTCAAAGGGCAGCGATAATTGGTCCGACACGGAACCTTGCCTTTCACAGAAGATGCCGCGCGGGTGCGGTGCGCGGGTGCGAGTGTTCGCCGCAAGTCTCTCCGCCTGCCGCTCTGCGGCCAGGCCACTGTGCCCGGCGGGGCGTCGATGCCCCGCGTGTTGACGTCCACAGTGTTCGGGATACTCCCCTACGCTCGGTCAAGTGTAGCGTAGGTGCGCCCGACGACGGCGGGCGCCCACCGCCGTCGTCGTTTCACCGCCGGAAGTCCGTGCGGCAGCTGCGGAGGGCTTAGGCGTGGCCGGCGGCGCGCATCTGCCGCAGGTCCTTCTTCAGGTCCGAGACCTCGTCGCGCAGCCGGGCGGCCAGCTCGAACTGCAGCTCCGCCGCGGCGGCGTGCATCTGCTCCGTCATCTGCGCGATCAGCTCGCCCAAATCCTCGGCCGGTGCCGCAGCCAGTCCGTCGCGGCGGATCTTGTCCTTGGGCACGGCGGCGGACAACCCCCGCTTGCCCTTGCCGTAGTCGAACTCCTTGAGCAGTTGCTGGGTGTCGGCGTCCTCGCGGGCCAGTTGGTCGGTGATGTCGGCAATCCGCTTCCGCAGCGGCTGCGGGTCCACCCCGTGTTTCTTGTTGTGCGCAACCTGGATCTCCCGGCGGCGGTTCGTTTCCTCGATCGCCTTGGCCATGGAGTCGGTGATCTTGTCCGCGTACATGTGCACCTGCCCCGACACGTTGCGGGCGGCACGGCCGATGGTCTGGATCAGCGAGGTGCTGCTGCGCAGGAAGCCTTCCTTGTCCGCGTCCAGGATGGCGACCAGCGAGACCTCCGGCAGGTCCAGGCCCTCGCGCAGCAGGTTGATGCCCACCAGCACGTCGAACGTGCCCATCCGCAGCTCGCGGAGCAGTTCCACCCGGCGAAGGGTGTCCACGTCGGAGTGCAGGTACTGCACCTTCACGCCGTGCTCGTTCAGGTAGTCGGTGAGGTCCTCGGCCATCCGCTTGGTCAACGTGGTGACCAGGACGCGTTCGTTGCGTTCCACGCGCGCGTTGATCTCGCCCAGCAGGTCGTCGATCTGGCCCTTGGTCGGCTTGACGATGACCTCGGGGTCCACCAGGCCCGTGGGCCGGATGATCTGCTGGACATAGCCGTCGGACTTGGACAGCTCGTACTTGCCCGGCGTGGCCGAGAGGTAGACGGTCTGGCCGATCCGCTCCAGGAACTCGTCCCACTTCAGCGGCCGGTTGTCCATCGCGGACGGCAGGCGGAAACCGTAGTCCACCAGATTGCGCTTGCGGGACATGTCGCCCTCGTACATCGCGCCGATCTGCGGCACAGTAACGTGCGATTCGTCGATCACCAGCAGGAAATCGTCCGGGAAGTAATCCAGCAGGCAGTGCGGCGCGGTGCCCGGACCGCGGCCGTCGATATGCCGCGAGTAGTTCTCGATGCCGTTGCAGAACCCCATCTGCTGCATCATTTCGAGGTCATAGGTGGTACGCATCCGCAGCCGCTGCGCCTCCACCAGCTTGTTCTGCGACTCGAGGACCTGCAGCCGGTCGCGCAGTTCGTCCTCGATGTCCCTGATCGCCCGGCTCATCCGGTCCTCACCGGCCACATAATGCGACGCCGGGAAGACGTACATTTCAGTCTCTTCGCGGATGATCTCCCCGGTAACGGGATGCAGCGTCTGGATGTTCTCGATTTCGTCCCCGAAGAACTCGATCCGCACGGCCAGTTCCTCGTACATCGGAATGATCTCTACGGTATCGCCCCGGACCCGGAACGTGCCCCGGTGGAAGTCGATGTCGTTGCGGGCATATTGCATGGCGACGAACCGGCGCAGCATGTCATCCCGGTTCATTTCCGCGCCCTTGCGGAGCGTGACCATCCCCGCGATGTATTCTTCCGGCGTGCCCAGACCGTAGATGCAGGACACGGTGGCCACCACGATGACGTCGCGCCGGGTCAGCAGCGCGTTGGTGGCAGAGTGGCGCAAACGTTCGACTTCCTCATTGATGGAGGAGTCCTTCTCGATGAAGGTATCCGTCTGTGCCACGTAGGCTTCCGGCTGGTAGTAGTCGTAATAGGAGACGAAGTACTCCACGGCGTTGTTGGGCAGCAGCTCGCGGAACTCGTTGGCCAGCTGCGCGGCCAGGGTCTTGTTTTGCACCAGCACCAGGGTGGGCCGCTGCACCTTTTCTACCAGCCAGGCGGTGGTCGCGGACTTGCCGGTGCCGGTGGCACCGAGCAGCACGACGTCCTTCTCGCCCGCCTGGATCCGTTCGGTCAGTTCCGCGATGGCGGCCGGCTGGTCGCCGGCCGGCTGGAATTCGCTGACCACTTCGAAGGGCGCCACAACGCGTTTGATGTCCTGCGCAAGACTCATGACGTTAACGGTAGACCCGATTGCGGTCAGGGTGGGTCCGGAATCGCTCTGGGCCTAACGTCGGTAGCGTATTGGCCCGTGCGCTGCCCGCCGGCCATTGCCCGCTGCCGGGCGGGTGCGATAGACCGGTGGGTGCAGCCGACGACGAACGGAAGGCACGCCATGGACCTGGTCCGGACCTATCCCGAGGGTGTGACGTCGTGGATCGACGTCGAACACCGTGACCTTGAGGCGGCCAAGGACTTCTATGGCGGGATCTTTGGCTGGACCTTCGCCGAGGCCATTCCGCCGGGGGTATCTCCGCGCTATGTGATCGCCAGGCTCGACGGCCGGGACGTTGCCGGCCTCGGCGAGGGTGCCGCGGGCGCCACCCCCGCGTGGAACACGTACGTCGCCGTCTTGGACTCGGAGGCGGCGGCGGAGAGGATCCGCTCCGCGGGCGGTCAGGTGCTCTCGGGCCCGGCCGACGCCGGTGAGGGCGGCCGGGCGACGCTGTGTGCGGATCCGGCCGGCGTCCCGTTCCGGCTCTGGCAGGCGCGGAACCGGCCGGGCGCCCAGGCGGTCAATATGCCAGGCGCGTGGAACTTCAGCGACCTGCACGCCGCCGATCCCGCCGCAGCGTCGGCCTTCTACGGAGAGGTCTTCGGCTGGCAGTTCGACGACGTCGGTTTCGGCAGCATGATTCGCGTCCCCGGCTACGGCGACCACCTGCAGGCGACCAGTGATCCCGGCATCCACGAGCGCCAGTCGGGCATTAACGTCCCGCCGGGATTCGCCGATGCCATCGGGTGGCTCACGGGCCTGCAGCCCGGTGAGACGGCACACTGGCACGTGGCGTTCACGGTCGCCGACCGCGACGAGACCGCCGCCGACGTTGAACGCCGGGGCGGGACGGTGCTCGGCCAAACCACGTCCGACTGGACCCGGGATGCCCTGATCCGGGACCCGCAGGGCGCCGTGTTCACCGCCAGCCAGTTCGCCCCGTCCGCGGGGTGAGGCCGGCGGCGCTAGCTGCCGACGGCGGGCGGTTTCCACCCGGTGTCCCGGGCCCACTCGTTCATCTGCGGATCGGCCGTCCGGCTGAACCAGTCTTCCTTCGCACGGGCGTAGCCGCCGGTCGAGGGGTCGGACGCATGCAGGCCGGCGAGCCGACGTTTCTCGGCCAGATACGCCGCGGCCGCACCGGGGTTGGCCCGCAGCCAGTCCCGGAACAGCAGGGCGTAGCGCCACCCCGGGGAACCGGCTTCCCGGATGTGGACGTTGACGGCACGGCCCGGGTCGGCGTTGCCGTGCAGTCTTTTCTGCCAGTCCCCCGGCTCCGGATGCTGTGGCCTCGGGGTGTCCCGCCAGGTACCCGGCCAGCGCGGGAAGCCGGCGGCCGCCAGGGCGTCCGCGGCGGAGTCGGCGTCGTCCAGGCTCCCCACGGTCACCTGCAGGTCCAGCACGTCCTTGGCCGGCAGCCCCGGAACGGCGGTCGAACCAACGTGGTCGACGGCAAGGATGCGCGGGTCGGCGCGGCTGAGCCGCGCCGCGAGCAGGGCTGCCTGCGCCGGCCACTCCGGCTGCGGGTCGAGCAGGACCGGCGGGCCGGTGCGCGGAGCCAGCCGTCCGGCCAAGAGGTTCCGGTTGAAGGGCACCAGGCGTTCCGCCCAGAGCGCGTCCAGCGCCGCTAACAATTCCTCCCGGGTGCCGTTGTTTTCCAGCACGACGTCGGCGGCGGCCCGGCGTTCGGCCGGGGATGCCTGGGCGGCGATGCGGGAACGGGCGTCGGTTTCGCTCATGCCGCGGTCCTCAACCATGCGCCGCAGCCGCTCGTCTTCGGGCGCGTCGATCACCAGCACCAGATGGAAGGAGGGGCTCTGCCCGGTTTCCACCAGCAGCGGGATGTCTTGAACCAGGATGGCGCCCTCGCCCGCTGCGGCCGCCCGCGCGGCCGCCGTGGCGCGCACCAGCGGGTGCACGATCCCATTCAGGCGCTCGCGGTGCGCGGGATCGTTGAAGACCAGGGCGC